>DASVEC010000240.1:0-4815 GCA_036380755.1 Iamia sp.
GGCGGTCGGGGCCGAGTGGGGGAGCGGGTAGCAGGCGACCCCCCGGGGGGAGCCGCCGGCCGGGGTGGCGGTCAACGACCAGCGGGTGGGCTCCCACCGGCTGACGGGCACGGGCTCGGCGTGGACGTCCTCGAGCCCGAGGGCACGGAAGGCGTCGGTGACGAAGCCCTGGGTCCAGGTGTCGGCCGGGTGGGCCGGACGCCGCAGCCCCTGGGCCACGATCTCCTCGATCCACCCCCGCATGGCGTCGGCCTCGGGGGCCCCGGGCCGGACCGACGCGGCCGCGCCGGCCGGGCTCGTGTTCGCCGCGCCGGTCGTGCTCGCCGCGGTCGTCGGCGCGCCGCGTCCGGTGCCACCGCTCGCCGAGCACCCCGTCGCCCGCCCACGCCGCGGCCGCCATCCCCAGCTGCAGCACCCGGCGCCGCCCCACGCCCTCGGTCACGACGCTCCCGTCCGCACGAAGAGGTCGAGCACGGCATCGGTGGCCGAGAGCGCCCGGTCGGCCGGCGCGGTCGCGGCCGTGCCCCCGGGCCACGTGTGGGTGCCGCCGACGACGGTGAGCAGCTCCACCTCGCTCCCGCCCCGGCAGCCGGTCCACCGGAGCCGCTCGACGCCGGCCCTGGGCGCCGCGGCCTCGGGCTCGGCCCCGCAGCCGTGGTGGGCAGCGTCCCCGGCCACCATCTCGGGGGTGCCGGGGTAGCGCACGTGGTCGTCGGCCGTCCCCCGGATGGTGAGGATCGACGGGGTGACGTCGGTGGGGCAACCCGACGGGACGGTGGCGATCACCATGGCCACCGCCGCGAACCGGTAGGGCGGGGCGCAGGCCAGGAACCCGGCGAAGGCGGCGCCGTTGGAGCTGCCGACGACGAACACCCGATCCTCCTCGGCGCAGCCCCCGTCGATCAGATCGTCCACCAGGGCGGCGACGAAGGCGAAGTCGTCGGCACCGTCGGGCCGACGGTCGAAGTTCCACCGGCGAGGGTCGCCCTCGGCCTGGGGGGTCACGACCGTGACGCCTCGGGTGGTGCCGGTCCGGGCCAGACCGGTCGTCGCCTCGAAGTCGGCCGCGCGGCCCCCGTGACCGTGGAGGGCGACCACCGTCGGCGTCGGCCCGGTGGCGGGGTCGGGCCGGGCGACCAGCACCGTCCGCTCCCGCGCCCCGTCGACCACGACCCGCTCGCCGGTGCCGGCCCCCGCCGTGCCCGGTAGCCGGCAGCGGTCGACGACCCGCGGCGCGGTCGCGACGGGATCGTCCCCGCACCCGGCGATGACGAGCACGACGACGGCCAGGCCGGGGAGCAGACGGCAGCGGGGGAACGACATGGTGGACAGGACTGTAAGAGAACGCTTAGAGTCCTGCAAGTGATCTCTTACCGCGACGTGACGCTGTGACCGGGCCCCGCCGGTCGACGGCCGGCACCGATGCCGAACCTCGCCGCCGCCTGGTCGAGGCGGCCGAGCGGCTGTTCGCCGACCAGGGCATCGACCGGCCGTCGTTGGCCGAGCTGACCCGCGCCGCGGGGCTGGGCAACACCGGGGCGGTCCACTACTACTTCGGCGACCGGGAGGGCCTGCTCGACGCCGTGCTCACCCATCATCGGGACGAGCTCGACGCCCGCCGCGAGGTGCTGCTCGACGAGCTCGAGACGCTCGGGGCGACGACGCCCGAGACCGTCATCCGGGTCCTGGTCGAGCCCATGGCCGACAAGCTCGACGACGAGCGGGGCCGGGCCTTCCTCAGCATCCAGGCCCAGCGCGCCCTGCGGCCCCGGCGCCGCTGGGACACGCCCCGGCCGATCGCGCAGCGGGTCCACGCCCTGCTCGGACACCCGGGCCGGGTCGGGCCGGTCGAGGCCCTGCGCCGCGATCTGGGCCTCGACCTCGCCTACACCGCCCTGGCCCAGCGGGCCGTGCTGGAGGGGGAGGACGGTCGCGAGGCCGGCGTCGGCCGGGACGAGTTCGTCCACCAGCTCTGCCGCGCCATCGCCCGCATCCAGGCCCCGGATCAGCGGTGAGGCCTGGCCCACCGGTCCGGATCGCCGTGACCGTCCTGCTGCTGGCCGGGTGCACGAGCGGGGGCGACGCCACGGGCGACCCGGCCCCGCCGAGCACGGTCGCCGACCGGGAGACCGGGCCGGGGCGGGCGGCGGAGGAGGCCGGCGGGCCCGAGCCGGTCGACCTCCACGTCGTGCCCCTGCCGGCCACCGTCACCGGCGCCCGCTTCCCCAGCTGGTCGGCCGACGGCGAGCGCATCGTCTTCTCGGGCCGGCCCGACGGGTCGGAGCGCGACGAGGTCATGGCCGTGGCCGAGGACGGCTCGGATCTCGTCTGCCTGACCTGTGGCGTCGCCCCCGGCGACGACCGGGCCCTGCTCAAGCCGGTCCCCTTCACCGACGGCCGCCGCATCGCCGTGCGGGTCGGCGAGCAGTCGCCGGTGAGCCCGGCCGACCACGCCGTCCTCGAGTGCCGGCCGAGCGTGGCCGACTGCGCCGCCGCCGAGCTGGTGCCGATCGTCCCGCCGGCGGCCGACGATCCCGAGGTCCGCCAGGACCAGCGTGAGGTGCGCGTGGCCCCCGACGGCGAGACGGTCGCCCTCTCCCAGGTGCGCGCCCGCCCCGAGGGCGACGCCGCCCTGCTCTCGGTCGTCGGGACCCTCCGGCGGACGGCGACGGCGTACGTGGTCGACGACGCTCGGGTCGTGAGCACCCTGGGCGAGCTCAAGGCCTTCACCCCCGACGGGCAGGCCGTGCTCGTGGCCGCCTTCACCACCCTCGTCGAGCGGGCGGCCAACCCCGACATCGTCCGGGTCGACCTCGGGACCGGCGCCGTCGAGGCGGTCACCGTCGACGGCGACTACGACGAGGACATCAGCCTGGCGCCGGACCAACGGTCGTACGTGGTGGCCAGCGGGCGCGGCGCCGACCTGTTCGAGACGGTGTCGCAGCTGCGCCGGCCCGCCTTCGTCGGGCCCGGGCTGGAGCCGCTGACCGCCTACCTCTTCGCCCACCACCGGCGCGAGCTGCTGGAGCCGTGGGTCGTCCCCGTCGGTGCCGAGGCCGACGGCGAGGAGGGCCAGCAGCTGAACCCGGACTCGGCGGCCGAGGGCTACGACGGCCGGACGCTCATGACGTGGCACCCGGAGGGCGACCGCGTCCTGTTCTGGGAGGGCGGCAGCGACCCCTTCGGACCGCCCGAGGGCGAGACGCGCCTCGTCGTCGCCCGCCTCACCGACCGTGACCCGGTCGAGCCCGATGCGCCGGCGGCCTCGCCGTCACCCGCGGCGTGGGCGCCCGCCGTCTCCGGGTTCGCCCCTCCACCGCTGGAGCCCCCGTCGTCCCGCTCGGGCGATGTGGGTGGATCGGCCACGGTGACCGTCCGGGCGGGGGCCGAGCCCGGCGCGACCGTGATCGAGGTGCGCTACGACGGCTTCACCGACGACGGGGCGTGGGTCGTCGACGGCACCGAGTCGGTGACGTCGGTCGAGGGCGGCCTCCTCGGCACCACGACCTACCGGGCCGACCTCACCGTGACCGGCGACCACGAGGGGTTCCTGCGGGCCGACGCCGTCATCGGCACGGCCGGGATCGTCGGCTCCATCGAGTCCGAGGTCGACGGGCGGCACCTCCGTCTGCCCCGCTGAGGGGTCGAGCCATTACCTTTCCTGCGGGCCGGACGAGGAGGCAGGAGATGGGCAGGCGGATCGTCACGGCGGTGCTGGCGGCCGCGGTCGTGGTCGGCCTGGTCGCCTGCGAGCCGGCGCCCCCCGAGACGCTGCCCGGGCCGCACGGGTCGGGCCGCACGCCGCTGGTGTACGTGTACGGCGACTCGCTGGCGCCGGTGGCCGACTACCGCGAGCAGGCCGAGATGTCCGGCTACGAGCTCGTGTCGGAGGCGACCGGCGGCTCGTGGATGTGCGGTGGCCACCAGATCCCGCAGGACGATGCCACCCGCTGGTGGCCCCGGATCCTGCAGACCATCGCCGAGGTCCAGCCCGACTACCTGATCCTGCAGTACCAGGCGTGGGCCAACTACCAGCTCCGCTGTGGCGGCCGGCCCGAGCAGTTCCCGTACACCACGTCGGACCCCGGGCGGGGCTGGCGGGTCTACCTCCAGATGTTCGTCGACGCCGCCGTCGAGGCCGGTGGGCGCACCCGGATCGTCGTCGTCGAGACGCCGTCGGCGCCCGCCAGCAAGCCCGAGTGGGTCGAGCCCATGGCCATCATGGACCAGGCGTCGCGCACGATGGCCACCCGGCTGCCCGACCACATCACGTTCGTGCCCATCCGCCAGGACCTCACTCGGAACGGCGCCTACACGGCCTTCGCCCCGTGCAAGGGCTACGACGAGGGCTACACGCAGCAGCCCCAGGTGTCGTGCTGGGACCAGTCCCGCGCCGGCGACTGGCCCGCGGGCCAGGTCCGCCTGCGCTCCGGCGACGCCATCCACTACTGGTGCCGGACGGGCGGGGGCGTCTGCGCCGGCTCGACCCCGGCCGGGCTCCGGATCCGCCGCTCGGTCTTCACCGTCCTCAACCAGCTCGAGCAGGCCGGACCGCAGATGCCTGACTCAAGTCAGGCATCTGCCTCCTCCTCGGGCTAGCCTGGGGCCGTGGATGCGGCCACCATCGACCAGGTCCGGCGGTTCCACCGCACCGTGACCCAGCGCGTCGGCGCCCTCGACGACCGCTACCTCGCCCGTGACCGGCCCCTCGGCCAGGCCCGGCTGCTGTGGGAGATCGGGGAGGCGGGCGCCGACGTCCGCGACCTCCGGGCCCGGCTCGACCTCGACTCGGGCTACCTCAGCCGGCTGCTCCGG
>DASVEC010000241.1:0-5825 GCA_036380755.1 Iamia sp.
ACCGCCGAGGCCACCGCCGGCGCCGCTGGCCGGGCCGGTGTTCTGGCCGCTCTGGTTCATGGTGGCCAGATCGAACTCGGACGGCTGGACGATGACCCAGCCCTGGCCCGAGAAGCCGATCTGCATGGCCTCGCCGCTGCCCCGGCCGATCAGGTTGCTCATCTTGAACGACGAGGCGATCTGGGTCTGGAGGTTGGCCGACCAGCACACCACGGCGTTGGAGTCGACGTAGGTGGGGGCGTCGGTGGCCAGCACCACGGGGGTGCCCTTCGTGGTGATGGCGACCATGCCGTGACCCGAGATGATCGTGTTGAACAGGCCGCCGGCGGCGATGCCGGCGCCGCCGACGAAGTGCACGTCGACGTCGAGGCCGGACGACCAGGCCAGGACGTTGCGGCCGTTGATCGAGACGGCGTCGCCCTCCAGCTCGATGAGGTGGACGTCGGAGGCCTGGTCGGCGAAGAAGACCTCGGCCTGGCCGGTGATCTTCATCGTGGCCACGCCCTCGCCGCTGAGCTTCTGCTTCACCATCTTCTTGATGCCCCCGGCGCCCTGGTAGTCGAAGCTGGCCTGACCCTGGTAGGCGACCATGGCCCCCTGGCGGGCGAACATCTCCGGCGCGTTGCCGTCGAGGCCGACACGGACCTTGAGCATCTTCGAGTTCTGGAGGGTGAAGGCACCGGTCCCGGTGGCCTCGGCGTTGGAAAAGATGTCGCTCTTCATGGCCCGGAACGTACGCCTGCACCGCCCCCGGGGATAGAGCGTCGGCTACGCAAACGGGTGGGCGGGGTCACCCTTGGACGGGCAGCACCAGGTCGAGGATGTCGGGGACGTGGCGGATGGTGATCCGCTCGATGTCGCCCAGGTGATCGCCGTCGACCTGGTACGGGAAGGGCCCGTGCCCGGTGACCTCGATGGCGGTCACCCCGCTGCGCTGGTCGACCTTGCCGATGCGGGCCACCCGCCCGTCGCCGGCCAGGGCCGCGGCCGAGACCCGCAGGATGGTGTCGATCCGCATCGACCGGATGGTGATGGCGACCAGCGGCGAGTCGAGCGAGGCGTCGGGGGCGATGTCGAGCGGGCGGTTGCCCAGGTAGGTGTACGGGTTGGTGTTGAGGATGACGGCGAACGACCCGTCGTCGACCACCCGGTCGGCGTCGGGTCCCTCGGGGAACCGCATCGAGAACCGGGGCCGGCTCCGGTCGAAGTGGCGGAACCAGGTGCTGAAGGCGGCGTAGACGAACAGCGGGTGGCCCAGGTAGCGCTTGACCTGCGGGCGGCGCTCGACCTGTTCGATGACGGCGGCGTCGAAGCCCAGGCCGGTGTGGAACAGGAAGTAGCGGCCGTTGAGCGAGCCCAGCCCGACCCGGCGGATCGACTTCGCCGCCAGGGCCTCGAGGAGGTCGCCGGTGGCCTCGATGGGGTCGTTGGGCAGGCCGATGGTCCGGGCGAAGACGTTGGTCGATCCGCCCGGGAGGGTGGCCAGCGCGGTGTTCGTGCCGGCCAGGCCGTTGGCCGCCTCGTTGAGGGTGCCGTCGCCCCCGAGCACCACCACCACGTCGGCGCCGTCGGCGGCCGCGCCCTTGGCCAGACGGGTGGCGTGGTCGCGGCGGTTCGTCTCGGCCAGCTCGACCTCGTGGTCGGCCGACAGGGCCTTGCGGATGACGACGCGGGCGCGGGCCGTGACCGACGAGGAGAAGGGGTTGACGATCAAGACGATGCGCACAGGGGGACCCAAGGTAGAGGCCGCCAGCGCGTATGGTCCGAGCCGTGGCGAGGAGACGTGACGACCGGCGGGCCCGGCGCATCGAGATCGGCGTCTACGTGGCGGCCGGCGTGAGCTACGTCGTCACCGGCTTCATCGTCCGCAGTGCCGTCCTCAACTGGGTCGTGGGCCCGGCCTGGTTCGTCGCCTGGGTCACGCTGGTGACGCCGCTCGTCCTCCGTCTCGCCGGCATCGAGGACCCCGACGGCCCCGGCAGGCCGTTGCCGGGACCCGACTCGTTCGGCCGTCCGGCGGACGCTGCGACGAAGGAGCAGCCGTGAGCGAGCTTGCGAGCGAACCAGCAAGCACGGCTGTCTCTCCCGTGCGGAGCTTGCGGAGCACGGGGGAGACCGGGGCGACGGAGTCGACCCGGCTCACGGCCGCCCCGACCGCCATCCCGGCGAAGGCTGCGATCCCTGGTGGGCGGCCGTGAGCTGGGCGGCCCACGAGCTCGAGTCTTACGTCATCGGCGACCACGTCAAGGCCAAGATCTCCTACCTGGCCGTGCTGATCGGGTGCCTGGCGCCCGACATGTTGACCAAGCTGCCCGTCTACGGCGTCCACCTCGGCCCCATCAGCTTCGAGCCCCGGGAGGAGCCGTGGGCGTACCACCGGGGCTGGCCCGGGGTCGGTCCGACGCACGGCCTGATGTTCGGCGTGCTGGTGGCCCTGCTGGTGCTGTGGATCACCAGGAACCGGGCCTGGGCGCTGGGGCTGATGATCGGCCAGTGGGCCCACGCCCTCACCGACGTCTGCGACAGCGTCGGGACCATGCTCTTCTTCCCGTTCACCACGCAGCACTACACGGTGGGCATGTGGGCCTACGCCGCCCAGGCCGGGAAGTTCGGCGACGCCGACGCCTACTACTCGAGCCTCGGCGGGGTGTGGGACACCTTCTGGCTCGTGATCGTGCTGTTCGGGTGGCGGGCGCTCACCCGCGAGTTCTTCTTCACCCGGATCGTGGCCGATGACCCCGTGTGGGGCTGGCTGCGGCGCCGCTTCCGCCTGTCGAACCGGGCCATGCTCGCCCTCTACCGGGCCTACTTCTGCTACGGCCTGACCCGGATCATCGCCTGGACTTCGATCGCCCGGCTCCGCTCCGACGCCCCGATCGACTGGCGCTGGGGCGGCCCCAGCTTCGTGGAGAAGGCGCCGTCGAGCTGGCCCGGGTGGGGCGACTTCCTGCTCAACTCGCTCCGGGGCGCGGTCCTGTTCGTGCTGGCCGGGTACGCGATCTGGTGGCTCGTCGGCCGGCGGCTCTGGGAGCGGGCCGAGCCCAAGGACCCGCAGCCGACACCTGCTGCGGCGGCCTAGCCGGCGGCGAGGCGCTGGCGGGCCTTGACGACCCAGTCGGTGACGACGGCGTCGGGGGCGCAGGCCAGGACGCGGTCCTGGACGTCGAGCGTCCGGACCCAGCTGTTGACCCGCAGCCCGAGGTCGTGGCCGGCCCGGACGACCTCGGTGGTGAGCGAGACGTCCATGACGCTGACGGCGGTGGCGCCGACCTCGCCGGCCCGGCGCAGGTAGGCCAGGGCCGCCTCCTCGGTCTCGGTGTTCTGGAGCCAGGCCCGCTCCTGGGCGGGCGCCCGGCGGCGGGCCACGCCGACGGCGTCGGGGTGGCTGCTCCAGAGGCGGGCCCGCTCGAGCAGACCGGCTGCCTCGAGCGTGTCGACGGCGGCGCCCATCGAGCGGCCGTCCTTGACGTCGACGGCGAGGTCGATGCCGTCGGGGAGGACGTCGAGGATGTCGGTGAAGGCCGGCAGCGTCTCGTCCGAGTGGCGCAGGCCGAGCCGGGTGAGCCAGCGCGACGGTGTCCAGCTGACGACGAGCGGCCACCACGTGGTGCGGAAGGTGAGGGGGTCGTGGCACAGCACCGGCACGCCGTCGCGGCTGAGCCGGAGGTCGATCTCGACGACGTCGGCGCCGGCGTCGGCGGAGAAGGCCACGCCCTCGCGGCTGTTCTCGGGGGCGTCGAACGGGCTGGTGCGGTGGGCGATGACCTCGGTCATGGGACGCCGGTGTCGACCAGCTCCGGCTCCTCGTCGGGGACCGCCGGCTCGTCCCGGTCGCGCCCCTTCACGAAGGGCAGCCGGTCCTTGTAGCCGACCCAGGCGAAGCGGGCCGCGACCACCGCCGTCGGGGCCGCCATCGCTGCGTTCCAACAGTCACCGCACATCGGGAGGCACCTTACGCCGCCGGCTCCACGGGGCCGGCTCGGGGTGGGGCGGGACCCGGGGGTGGACGATCCAGACCGCGGCCAGGCCGCACAGGAGGCCGAGCGCCCACCCGCCCACCAGGTCGAGTGGGAGGTGGACCCCGACGTACATGCGGGCGACGCCCACCGCCACCGCGGCGAGGGCCAGCGGGGCGCGGAGCGGGCGCCAGCCCCACCCGGCGGCCACGGCGAGGGCGGCGGCGATCGCCGAGTGGGAGGACGGGAAGCCGCCGTCGGCCGGGAGGTGCTGGCGGAGCACCACGTCGGCGAGCAGACCCGGCGGGCGGGGCCGATCGACCGCGGCCTTCATGAGCGTGCTCAGGAACCGGGCGGCCAGCCAGCCGAGGAGGCCGGCGGCGGCGACGCGCCGCTTGCGGGCGGCGAAGCCGGCGACGACGACCAGCAGCGCGCCGATCGAGCTGGCCAGGTGCATCGGCAGCTCCAGGGGCCGGCCGACCCACCACGGGAGGCCGTTGGCCGCGTCGAACACGGCCGTCTCGCCGGTGACGAGCTCCCCCGGCGCCGCCATCGCGGTGGAGGCGATGAGGGCGATCGCCGCCAGCGCGAGGAGCCCCCGAACGGGTGAGAACCAGGCGTGAGCAGGATTTGGCTCGTCGTCCATCGAGCACCGAGACTGCCCCACATGAACGTGGTCGTCTGTGTCAAGCAGATCCCGGACCCCGCTGATCCCGGTGCTCTCAACCCGGATCACACCCTCAAGCGGGACGGGAAGCTCATCCTCGACGAGTCGGATACATACGGCGTGGAGATGGCGCTGCAGCTCGTCGACAAGGCCGGGGAGGGCGAGGTCACCCTCGTCTCCATGGCCCCGAACGGCGAGGTCGCCGGTCTGCGCCAGGCGCTCGCCATGGGTGCGGCCAAGGCCGTCCTCGTCAGCGACGACGCCCTCGCCGGGGCCGGCGCCCTCGACACCGCCAAGGTGCTCGCCGCCGCCATCGGCACGGTCGGCGAGTTCGACCTGGTCCTGGCCGGCGTCGAGTCGTCCGACGGCTACACGGGCGTCGTGCCCGAGCAGATCGCGGCGCTCCTCGACCTGCCCTCGGTCGGTTTCGCCAAGTCGGTCGACATCGCCGACGGCACCCTGAAAGTCCAGCGCCAGACCGAGGCCGGCTACGACGAGGTCGAGGCCCCGCTGCCGGCCGTCGTCACCGTCACGGCCGGTGTGGTCGAGCCCCGCTACCCCTCGTTCAAGGGGATCATGGCGGCCAAGTCCAAGCCCGTCGACAACAAGACGGTCGCCGATCTCGGCCTCGACGCCTCCAACGTCGGCTGGGCCGGTGCCGGCCAGGAGATCATCGACGTCGCCGCCGCCCCCGAGCGCGAGGCCGGCGAGAAGATCGTCGACGAGGGTGACGCCCACGAGAAGATCGTCGCCTTCCTCGACGATCTCAAGGTCCTCTGAGGACGGAAGGAACAGACATGGCTCTCTCCAAGATCTGGGTCCACGTCGAGGTCAACGAGGACACGGTCGCTCCGATCACCCTCGAGATCCTCGCCCAGGCCCGCGAGCTCGCCGACACCGTCGAGGCCTTCGTCGGCGGTTCCGCCGACGGCCTGGCCGAGGTCCTCGGCGCCCACGGCGCCACCAAGGTCTTCGCCACCGGCGACCTCGGCGGCGGCCTCCAGGGTGTGCACGTGGCGGCGGCGCTCGCCGCCGCGATCGCGGGCGGCGACGCCCCCGATGCCATCTTCTTCGGCACCACCTACGACGGCCGCGACATCGCCGCCCGCCTGTCGGTGAAGCTCGACAAGCCGGTGATCTCGAACAACACCGAGGTCGAGCTGGACGGCGACGTGCTCGCCGTGTCCACGCCGATCTTCGGT
>DASVEC010000242.1:0-4202 GCA_036380755.1 Iamia sp.
CCAGCCGCTGACCGGCGGCGGCACCGCGGTCCGCTTCGCTGTCACACCCCGGGTCTAGGTTCGACGGCATGGCGCTGCCCCTCCCCACCACGCTGTCACCCTCCAAGGTCACCGCGTTCAAGGACTGCGCCCTGGCCTTCCGCTTCTCGGCCATCGACCGCATCCCCGAGCCGACCTCGCCGGCCATGGCCAAGGGCACGCTGGTGCACGCCGCCCTCGAGCGGCTCTTCGCGGTGGAGCCGGCCGAGCGCACCGTCGAGGCCGCCCTCGCCTGTCTCGACGAGGCCGTCGCCCACCTGTCCGAACCCGGGCGCGACCTGGCCGAGCTGGAGCTGACGGCCGACGAGATGGCGGCCCTGCAGGCCGATGCCGAGCGGCTGGTGCGCAACTACTTCCTGCTCGAGGACCCCCGGTCCATCCGCCCCATCGGGCTCGAGCTCCGCCTCCAGGCCGACGTGGGCGATCTCCCCCTGGTCGGCATCGTCGACCGGCTCGAGCTCGATGCCGACGGCGAGCTGGTCGTCACCGACTACAAGACGGGCAAGGCCCCGTCCGACCGCTACGAGCAGTCGAAGATGGGCGGCATCCACTTCTACTCTCTGCTGTGCGAGGAGCTCTTCGGCCGCCGCCCGGCCCGCATCCGCCTGCTCCACCTGCACGAGCCGGTGATCATCACCGCCGTCCCCACCGACCAGTCCACCCGGGGCCTGCGCAACCGGGTCGGGGCGCTCTGGCACGCCATCTCCCGGGCCTGCGAGCGCGACGACTTCCGGCCCAAGCCCGGGCCCCTGTGCGGGTGGTGCTCCTTCCAGGCCTGGTGCCCCGCCTTCGGGGGCGATCCGGCCCAGGCCGTCGTCGACGCCGGGCTGGTGCCCCCGGCCGAGGAGACGGTGGTCGACCTGCGTCCCGGGCTGGTCGGCTCGGGGGTCGCGGGCTCGGCCCCGTAGTGTCGGACCACATGTCCGCCGCCGAGAGCGCATCCCCCGACGCCCCCGGCGACGACTCCCACACCCCGGTCGACACCGTCATCGAGGTCGTCGACGAGGTCCGCAGCGGTCCGCCGCCGCCGTGGTCCAAGCAGCTCCTCGGCCACCTCGACGGGTTCGACGACGCCGTCGACGCCCAGTTCGACCGCCACCTCCGCGGCCGTGCCCCCGTCGACCGGCTCATGTACTCGGTCACCGAGCTGGCCGACTTCAGCCTGCTGTGGCACCTCCTCGGGGCCACCCGGGGCCTGCGCTCGGAGACCGATGCCACCGACGCCCTCCGGGCCTCGGTGGTGCTGGGCGTCGAGTCGACCCTCGTCAACGCCGGGCTCAAGTCGCTGTTCCGGCGCGAGCGCCCGATCCCCGACTTCGAGCGCCCCCACCACCTGCGGATGCCCCTCACCACCAGCTTCCCGAGCGGCCACGCCAGCGCCGCCTTCTGCGCCGCCACGCTGCTGTCCGAGGGGCGGGGGCGGACGGCGAAGGTCGCCTGGTTCGGTCTCGCCGGGCTGGTCGCATCGAGCCGGGTCCACGTCAAGATCCACCACGCCAGCGACGTCCTGGGCGGCGTGGCCGTCGGTCTGGTCGTCGGCCGGGTGGCCCAGCGGATCTGGCGCCGGCCCTAGCTCGCCCGGGGAAGGCTCGGGCGCCCGCCGGGGTTGGACTCACACATGACGGACTTCGCCGTGACCTGGGACTACCGCTGTCCCTTCGCCCGCAACGCCCACGAGCACGTGCTCGCCGGCCTGGCCGCGGGGGCCGACTGGGACGTCCGCTTCGTGCCCTTCTCGCTGGGCCAGGTCCACGTCGAGGACGGCCAGAGCCCCATCTGGGAGCGACCCGACACCGACAGCGGGCTGGTGGCCCTCCAGGTCGGCGTGCACGTGCGCGACACCGCGCCGGAGGTCTTCCCCGGCGTCCACGGCGCCCTCTTCGCCGCCCGCCACGACCAGGGCCAGGACCTCCGCGACCGCGACGTGCTGGCCAAGGTCCTCGCCGACCACGGCGTCGACCCCGACGCCGCCTTCGCCGCGGTCGACGACGGCTCGCTGCTGGCGCGGGTCCGGGCCGAGCACGAGGCCGCCGCCACCGACCACGACGTCTGGGGCGTGCCCACCTTCATCCACGCCGGGGCCGCCGCCTTCGTCCGCCTGATGGACCGCCCCGGCGACGACGGCGATCACGCCCGGGCCACCATCGACCGGATCGTGGACCTGCTCGAGGTGCCACACCTGAACGAGTTCAAGCACACATCCGTGCCGTTCTGACCCTAGGGTCGGCTCGGTGGAGGACAGCCGGCACCTGACCGACGTCGAGGCCCTGATGTGGACCCTCGACGCCGATCCGCACCTGTCGTCGGCCTTCGCCAACGTCAGCCTGTTCGACCGCCCGCCCGACCCCGACCGCTTCCGGGCCACGATGGAGCGGGCGGTCCGCACCGTCCCCCGCCTGCGGCGCCGGGTCGAGGGTGGCCTGGCCGGGCTGACCCCGCCGCGGTGGGTCGACGACGCCGGTCTCGACCTCGACGAGCACGTCCGCCACGTGACCCTCGACCCGCCCGGCGACCTCCGTCAGCTCCTCGACCTGGCGACCCGGACGGCGTCGGCCCCCTTCGCCCGCGACCGTCCGCTGTGGGAGTTCGTCCTCGTCGACGGGCTGGACGACGGGCGCGGGGCCATGATCCAGAAGCTCCACCACAGCATCACCGACGGCGAGGGCGGGGTGCGGATGTCGGTGGAGTTCATCGACTTCGAGCGCGATCCGGCCCCCCGGCCCGAGCCCGACCCGGTCGACGACGAGGTGGCCGACACGGCGCCGCGCAACCCGGTGGAGACGGCGGTCGAGTCACTGGCCGAGATGACCCGGATGCCCCGCGACCTGGTCCGCCAGGCCGTCGAGGGCGCCGCCGACCTGGTGGCCGATCCGGCCAAGCTGGCCGCCCTGCCCGGCGACGCCGCCGCCACCGCCCGCTCGCTGGCCCGCCAGCTGGGGGTCACGGGCGAGGCCCTGTCGCCGCTGTGGCGCGAGCGCACCTTGGAGCGCCGGCTGGAGCTGCTCCGGGTCCCCCTGGCCGAGGCCAAGGCGGCGGCGACGGCGCTGGGCGGCAGCGTCAACGACCTCTTCGTGGCCGGGGCGACCGGCGGCGCCGGCGCCTACCACCGTGCCTTCGACGTCACCGTCGAGGAGCTGCGGATGGCCATGCCCGTCAGCACCCGGTCCGAGAAGAAGACCTCCGGGGGCAACGCCTTCGCCCCGACCCGGGTGCGGGTGCCGGTCGACGAGGACCCCCGGCAGCGGTTCCGCGAGATCCACCAGCGGCTCGGCGTCACCAAGGAGGAGCGCGCTGTCGGGTTCGCCAGCGCGGTGGCCGGCCTGGGCAACCTGCTCCCCCCTCCCGTGCTCGTCCGCATGGTCCGCCAGCAGACGTCGACGGTCGACTTCACCACCTCGAACGTGCGGGGCGCACCCTTCGCCCTCTACATCGCCGGGGCCGAGATCCTGGCCAACCACCCGATCGGGCCCTTGGCCGGCACGGCCTGGAACCTCACCACCATGTCGGTGAACGGCAGCCTCGACATGGGTCTCCACATCGACATCGGCGCGGTGGACGAGCCGGTGCTGCTGCGGACCTGCATCGAGTCCGCCTTCGACGAGCTGCTGGCCCTGGCCTGACGGTCGGCAACGCCTCCGTCAGACGAGGTTCAGGCGGGGGCGCCCTCGCCGACCGGCTCCTCGACGGGACCGGGATCGGTCGTCATGAGCAGGAGGCGGAGGTCGAGCAGCAGATCGGACATCTCGGCCGACGACACGAGCTCACGAGCGGCCAGCTGGGCCAGCGACCGATCGATGACGGTCAGCGCTTCGTTGATCACGGTGAGATCGGTGCTCGTCTGCGTCACGGCCGCCACCCTACCCCCGCGCGTGGGACCAACCACGCGCACCCTCGGGGGCATGGGTCACCGTCCCCCCGTCGGAGGGCGGCCCGTAGGGTGCGGGCGTGCAGTACCAGGTCGTGCGTCGCCTCGGCCGGGGCGGCATGGGCGTCGTCGACCTGGCCGTCGGGCCCGACGGGGCCGAGGTCGCCCTCAAGCGGCTCTCGCTCCACGGCACGCCCACCGAGATCGCCCGGGCCCGCGCCCGGATCCGCCGTGAGGCCGAGGTCCTCCGATCGCTCGACCACCCGGGCATCGTCCGGCTGCTCGACCTGGTCGACGA
>DASVEC010000243.1:0-3837 GCA_036380755.1 Iamia sp.
ACCGATCCACTCCTCCACCGTCCCATCCCGGAACTCCGGCGCGGCATAGAACGACGCCGCCACCTCCGCCACCGTGAACCGCCCACTGCGCAACGCCCCCACCCAGAACGCCAACCCCTCCGCATCGGGCTCACGCCCCAACGTCTCCACGTAGAACCCCGTCACGATCGCCCCCAACCACTCGTCACTGCTGGTGAGACGGCTCAGCAGGACGGCCTTCGTCCCGCCCACGTCGAGGTACCCCGCTTGCTGGACCACCTCGGCCTCGGTGGCGGCCCGGTCGAGGAAGTCCTCGTGGGCGGCCCGGACGAAGGAGGTGTGGGCAGGCACCGCGGGGCCGGCACACCCGCCCTCCCGCTCGACGGCCTGCTCGACCATCCACTCCGACGACTGCTGCTCGATCTGGGCGAAGTTGCCGAGGCCGTGGCCCACCCCCGGGAACGTCACCATCTCGGCCGCCAGCCCGTCGTCGACCATGGCGTCGTAGGTGGCGACCGCCTGGCTGTAGGGCACCGTCGTGTCCTGGTCGCCGTGGAAGAAGATGGCGCCCGCATCGCCGGCATCGACCAGGACGGGCTCGCCGGCCCCGGCCAGCGAGATGGCCGTGCACACCTTCGACGACACCCCCGGCGTCCCGCTGGCGCCCGGGTCGTCGTGGGTGATGGCGGCGAGCACGGACATGACCGCACCGGCGGAGGCGCCGCCGACGGAGACCATCTGCGGGTCGATCCCGTAGGTGCCGGCGTGGGCCCGGGTCCAGCGCACGGCGGCCTGCAGGTCGTGCTTGGCCTCCCAGATGCGCTCGAGGTCGTAGGCGTCGGGCGGGAAGCTGATGCCGCCGGCGCCCTCGTCCATCCGGTACTCGATCGACAGGGCCACGAAGCCCCGCTGGGCGTAGACCGTGGCCAGACCGGCCATGTCGCCCTTGTTCCCGGCGACGAAGCCACCGCCGTAGGCCAGGACGATCGCGGGCCGGACCTCCAGCGTGTCGCCGACGGGCGTGTAGACGTCGAGGTTCAGCTCCTGGAGGTCGCCGTGCTCGTCGCGGGCCGCGCCGTAGGCGACGTCGCGGGTGACGGTGACCTCGTCGAAGATCCGGTCGACGTAGCGCTCGCCCTCGGCCGCCCCCGCCGGCACCGGAGTCGAGACGATCCCCAGCATCAGGGCCACCAGCAGGACACGTCGCATCGTCGCCATCCCGTGACCGTAGCGATGTGGCGGATGGCATGATCGGGCACGGTCACGACGACAATCGTCAGGGGAGGATCCCGGTGTCACAGGAGATGAGGTCGGTCGAGGTGGTCGTCGCGGACGGCAGCTCGGTCTGGGTGCCGGTGCTGGAGCTGCCGCCGGCACCGGGCGAGGAGGTCGACACGGCGATGGAGACGTCGGTCTTCGACAAGATCGACCTCAAGGATCTGTTGGAGCCAGTGGAGCGGGTCGGCGCATCGGTCCGCACCCGCATGGCGGCCCTCAAGCCGGACAAGGTGCAGCTCGAGGTCGGCGTCGCCGTGGGGGTCAGGGGCGGGCGGCTCGTCTCGGTCCTGGTCGACGGCAAGGCGGACGTGTCGTTCAAGCTCACGTTGGAGTGGGATCTGTCGGACCCGGCCGATGCCGCCGCCACCTGAGGACGTTGGCCTCGACAAGGAGCGCGAGCTGGCGCTCCTCCGAGAGGCGATGGTCAAGATCTTCGGGGCCGATGGCGCTGTCAGGGGTGCCGGCTTCCAGGTCCAGCCCGATGTGGTGGTGACCGCGGCCCACGTGTGGACGACCGGTGGACAGGTCGCCACCATCGGCGGGGCCGAGGTCGTCGTCCGCCAGGCGTGGACCTTCGCCGAGCGCAAGGCCAAGAAGGGCTTCCCGCCCTGGCCCGATCTGGCGATCCTGCACGTCGAGCCCACCGCGGCCATCCCCCTGCGGCTGGCCGAGAGCAGTCACGGCGTGGGCGAGGGGCTGCGGGTCGCCGGGTTCCCCACCACCGCCGGGAGTCATGGCCTGTCGATCCTGCCGACCTCGATCGTTGCCCTCGACGGAGACGAGGGCGAGTACGAGCGTCTGATGACGGTACGTCTCCAGGGCGGCTTCTCCGGGGGCCCCGTGATCGACCCTCGCCTGGCCGCCGTCGTGGCCGTCGAGGTCGCCACCAAGGACCCACAGCAGGACCACGGTGGGTTCGCCGTGAGCGTCGAGCACCTGCGAGCCCGGTGGCCGGCCGCGCTGGACGCACCTGCGCTTGCCTCCGCCGACGACCAGACGACGTGGCGGGAGGCCTATCCGCGGCGCGTCCTCTCGCAGGCCGGACAAGGTCCGCAGATCACCGGCGAGGGCGCCCAGCGCCGGGTCGTCTTCCCCCTTGGGGCCAACGACCCTGGCTTCGTCGAGCGGCCGGCGCTGGTCGAGGAGCTGACCGATGCCGGCCAGACCGGCGTCATCCGTGCCCTCGGTGGCAGCGGGGGCGTGGGCAAGTCCGAGCTGGCCCTGTGGTGGGCCCATCAGCGCCGGGCCGCCGGCGACCGGGTGGTGTGGTGGATCGATGCCACCGATGCGGTGACGACCAACACCGGGATCGCCGCCCTGGCTGACGCCCTCGGCCTCCCCCCGGCCCCGACCGCGGAGGAGACAGCGGCGGCACTCAACGGCACCCTGGCCGGGCTGGAGGGTCGCTGGCTCGTGGTCTTCGACAACGCCGACGACCTCACCCATCTCACCGGTCTGATCCCCGCGGCCGGCAACGGGACCACCCTGATCACGACCCGGTCCACGGCCGCCGCCGACCTCGACTGTGTCGAGGTCGAGGTGGGCGAGTTCACCGCCGAGGAGGCCGTCGCCTACCTGACCGCCACCACCGAGCAAGCCGATGCCGACGCCGCCGAGCGGATCGCCGCCGCCCTCTGCCGGCTCCCCTTGGCCCTCGCCCAGGCCGCGGCCTACATCGATGCCCGCGGGGTGACGCTCGCCGGCTACGCCGACCTGGTCGAACACGACCTCGACAGGGCCATGACCGGCAAGGCCGCCCGCCACCAGCGGACCATCGACAGCCTGTGGGACCACATCCTCCCGCATCTCGACGACACCGCCGTCCAGCTCGTCGCCCGGGCCGCGGTCACCCACCCCCGCAACATCCCGGTGGAGCTGCTGGCCACCGATGCCGACGGTCTCGACGACGTCCGGGCGGCCGTGCTCCGCGCCGCCCGCTACCGGCTCCTCACCTACACCCCGGGGCCGACCGGCCCGACCGCCGTCGCCATCCACCAGCTCACCCAGCACGCCATCGCCCACGGCGAGACCGCCATCGACATCGAGGCAGCGACGAGCGCTGTGATCGCTCGCCTGGCCAACCTCCTCGCCACCTTGGACGTCGAGCTGCCCTCCCACTGGACGCAGTTCGAGCTCCTCGATCCCCACGCCATCCACCTCCAACCCCGTCTGCTCGCCACCGACGAGGGGCTGAACGTCCTCGCCGGTCTGGCCATCGCCCGACGATCGAGCGGTCGCACCGCCGATGCCATCGCCCTGCAGGAGACGATCGTCGAGGCCCGCGAGCAAGGGTTCGGGGTCGACGCCATGGAGACCCTGACGGCCCGTGCTGAGCTGGCCGTCTCCTACTGGTCCGCGTCACGGTTCGACGAGGCCATCCCCCTTGAGGAGGACGTCCTCGCCGCCTACGAGCGCATGTCCGGCGACGACGATCCCGCCACCCTCACCGTCCGCGACAACCTCGCCGCCTCCTACAGCTCGGTGGGGCGGCTCGACGAGGCCACCGCCCTCCAGGAAGCCGTCGTCGCGGCGCGCGAGCGCACCTTTGGCGACGACGACCTCACCACGCTCACCGCCCGC
>DASVEC010000244.1:0-12581 GCA_036380755.1 Iamia sp.
GAGCGAGGCGGCGAAGCGGTCGATCAGCATCGTCCGGTCCATGCCCCCCTCGATCCGGCCGACCCAGTAGGCGATGCCGGTGGCGTCGCCGTTGCGGCCCAGCATCACCTGGTAGGCCCGGCGCACGAACGCCTCCTCGGCCTCGTAGACGGTGATGGTGACCTCGTCCTGCGACGGGTCGAGGTCGTCGTCGCCGGTGAACTCGGCGACGATCGTGCGGCTGCCGGGGTCGAGGCCCGTCAGCGTCGTCTCCACCGACCCGGAGCCGTCGAGCGTCAACGGCGAGCCGTACGGCGTGCCGTCGACGGTGAGCTCGACGGTGCCGCCCGTGGGCACCGGCGTCACCGTGATGGTGGCGTCGATCGGTGTGTCCTCGCCGATCACACCAGAGGTGATCTCGACGATCGTCGTCGAGGAGGTGTTGCGGGTGACCGTGACGTCGGCGCTGTCGGTCGACGTGAGGTGGTCGGCGTCGCCCGAGTAGGTGGCGGTGACCGTGTGGTCACCGGCGGCCAGGTCGGAGAGGACGAGGCTGGCGGTGCCGGCGCTGAGGGTGACCGGGCTGCCCTCGTCGGTGCCGTCGATGGCGAACTGCACGGTGCCCGAGGCCGTGCCGGGCACCACGTTCGCGGTCAGGGTGACGTCCTGGCCCCGGGACGGGTTGGTCGGGCTCACCGAGACCGTGGTGACGGTGTCGAGGGCGTCGACCGTGAGCGTCGCCGCGTCGGTCGTGACCTCGCCGCCGCTGGTGTTGGCGAAGACGGCCCGGTACTGGTTGCCGTCGTCGGCGACGTGGGCGGTGAAGGAGAGCGTGGTGCTCGTCGCCCCCGACACCGTCTCCCACGTGGCGCTGCCGTCGGGGAGCCGCTCCCAGCGGGCGAGGGTGCCCCCGGTCGCGGCGGCGGTGAACGTGGCCGTGGCGAGGGCGTCGACGGTGAGGTCGTCGGGGTCGTCGGTGACGACCGGCAGCGGCTCGGGGTCGACCTCGAGCTGGTTGACCGCGACCACCGTGCCGGGGTGGGCGTTCGAGGTCGCATCGGCCTCGATGTCGGCGGTGCCCTCGGCCGTGCCCTGGACGGTGACGTCCCACTCGACGATGCCGCTGGGCGTGATCGCCCCGGTGGTGACCCGCAGGTCCTCGGTCGGCACCGTGTTGGTGGCGAGCGTGGTGGTGCCGGCGCCGTCGCGGTTCTCGGCTCCGACGAGGAGGGTGAAGCCGGCGCCGGGGGAGGCCGGCAGGTGGGCCGGGTCGTAGGCGAACGAGATGTCCTCGGCGCCGTTGAGCCCGATCCAGGTCTGGAAGACCCGCTGGCTGTTGGTGCCGAAGACGTTCACCCGCCACTCGAACACGAGCCACTCGCTGACGCCGTCGGTGAGGATCTCGGCGTAGATGCCGGGGGCGCCGGTGCCGTCGAGATCGGTCCAGAACGGGGCGAGGACGTCGTTGGGCCGGGCCGGGTCGCCGATGGCGGTCAGGTCGCAGCACTCGTTGTCGTCCGGACTGTCCCCGCCGCCAACCCTGAGGAAGCCGTTGGAGTTGACGCCGACCCGGGTGTAGGTCCGGTCGCCCCACACGAAGGAGGGGACGTTGAAGTTGAGGAACTGCTCGTCCCCGATGGGGGCCGGGGTCACGCCGAAGACGTCGAGCGGGAGGTAGCCGGCCGGGGAGCTCCCGGGCGCGGTGTGCGGGACGCCCGGGGCGTACCCGTCGAGCTCGACGTCGTCGACCGAGGCCACGCCGCCGCTCGCGGCGGCGCCCAGGCTCGCCCCGATGACCGTGGCCGAGGCATCGCCCTCGGCCCGCAGGTCGACCAGCCCGTCGGTGCCGCCCTCGTTGGCGATCTCGTACGAGCAGGTCGAGGTCTGGGGCACCTCGATCGGGTCCGGGGTGCAGCCGGTGGCCGTGATGGCGATCTCGCTGGGCTGGGGCACGAAGGCCACCGGCAGGCGGGTGTCGCTGCGCCCGCCGGCCGTCAGGGTGATCGAGCCGAACACCTGGGTGCCGATCGCGGCCTCGGTGTCGATGGTGATCTCGAGGACCTGCGACTCCCCGGTGCCGAGCGTGAACGTCGACGGCTCGACGGTGATCGTGCTGCCGGCCCCGACGGAGGTGGCGGCCGTGTAGGTCGCGGCGGCGCCGGGGTTGGTGACGGTGCGGGTGGTGCGCAGCCGGCCCGGCATCTGCGGGGCGTCGACCTGGGCCAGGTTGAGGTGGACGGCGTTGGCCGGGTCGGTGCCCAGCGCGCCGAAGCGGCTGGCCGTCTCGTCGAGGAGGAGTCCGGGGCTCACGGCGGCGTCGACCTGGATGCGCCCGGAGCCGGTGTCGAACGGATCGGCCGGGCTGCCGCCGCCGGTGACGTCGGGGGTGGCCGACCCGGTCAGGGCCGAGCGCACGTTCCCGGGTGTCCAGCTCGGGTGGGCGTCGAACAGCAGCAGCGCCGACCCGGCGACGTGGGGAGCGGCCATCGAGGTGCCGTCGATGACGCGGTAGTACTCGCCGGGCGGGCCGCCGCTGGGGTCCGCGGGGGTGGGGGTGTGGCCGGCCAGGACCTGCTGGCCGGGCGCCCCGACGTCGGGCTTGATCGTCAGCCCACCGGGGCCGCGGGACGAGAAGGCGGCCATCTCGTCGCCGGTCGCGGGTGCGGCCGCGCCCTGGGCGAAGCTGGCCGTGGCCCCGGGGTTGGCCGTGAGATGGGCGACCAGCGCCGGCCCGTCCTGGATGTGGACGGTGGGGAGCCAGTGGTTCTCGGCGCTGACGTTGAACGGGGTGGCGTTGTAGAGGACCATGCCGGCAGCCCCGCCCTGCTTGACGTTGAAGCCCTTCAGGACCCGCCCGGCGCTGCGCTCGCAGGCCACGATCTTCCCGGTGAAGATGCCCGCCGGCGCGGGAGTGGTGCACTGGGCGTTGTTGTAGGGCGGCGCCGAGGCGGCGACGATCGGCAGCGGGGTGCTGATGCCGCTCGTGATGCTGAGACCGGGGATCGCCAGGCCGGCACCGCCGGTGAGGTTCAGCGTGGTGGCCCAGTCGCGGTTGGGGCTGGTGGCGGCCACGGTGGTGGTCCACGGGCCGTTGTGGTCGGCGGTGTCGGCCCCGGGCCCGGAGTTGCCGGCCGAGGCGGCGACGAAGACGCCGGCCGCGTAGGCGTCGAGGAACGCCAGCTCGACCGGGTCGGTGGCCGGGTTGCTGCCGCCGCTGATCGAGAAGTTGATGACGCGGACGCCGTCGAGGATCGCCTGCTGCACGGCGGCGGCCGAGTCCGACGGGAAGCAGCCCTGCGGGCCGCAGACCTTGTAGGCCGAGACCCACGCCCCCGGCGCCAGGCCGCTGATCGGGCCCCGGCTGATGCCCAGCGGGTTGGCGTCGGCGACGGGTATCCCCGCCGCCGTCGTGGTGGTGTGCGTGCCGTGGCCGTCGCTGTCCCGCGTCGAGCTCTCGTACATGTCGTCGCCGAACTGGGCGTTGTAGGTGGCCGTGAAGGCGTTGCCACCGATGAGCTTGTCGTTGCAGTTGAAGACATCGGTGGCCGGTGTCAGCGGGTTGTCGCCGAAGTCGCAGTCGCGGGGAGTGCCGTCCGCCTTCGCCGGTGGGGTGGACAGGACCCCGGTGTCGGCGAGCTGGGGGTGCTCGGGCCACACGCCAGTGTCGAGGGTGCCGAAGATGACGCCGCTGCCGGCGGTGGCCTGCCCGCCGACCTGGGACCACACCTGGTCGGCACCGACGAACGACGGAGTCGAGTCGGTGAGCAGCTGCTCCGGGGCGTCGGACTGCACGGCCACGACGCCGTCGACGGCCAGCAGGGCGTCCACCTGGTTCGCCGGGACGCGGGCGGCCACGCCGCCGTACACGATCCGCAGGCTCTGGCCGATCTCGATCGACGGGACGGCGGCGCGGATGTCGCCCACGATGGCGGCCTCGTCGCGCGCCACCTGGCGGGCGTAGGGCCCGGTGGTGATGTCGACGGTGGTGAGCGGCTCACCGGTCTCCGAGGGGCTGGTCGCGGCCAGCCCGGCGCGTCCGCCGGCGTAGGCGGCGATGGCGTCGTAGTCGAGCTTGATGAGCACCGGGACGGTCTCGCCGTCGGACCGGCCGAGCAGGCTGGGGTCGGTCTCGGCGATCGACGCCGTCGTGGACTTGTCGCCCACGATCGGTTCGCCGTCGGGCGTCGGCTGCTCGCCGGCGGGTTCGACCGCGCCGGGGTCGACCGGCTCCGTCGGGCCGGACTGGGCGCCCGCCGGTGTGGTCGTCGCCAGGACGACGAGGACGACGGAGAGGCCGGCCAGGAAGCGGCGTGACCGAAGCATGTGGACCCCCAAAAGCCCGGCGGCCGACCCGCGACCGCGATGGGCGGCCCGTGCCGCCCGGTGGGACGCTACTCCCTCTCCGTGATGTTGGCTTCAGGCCCGGCGGGAGGCGCGCCAGGCGCCGAGCGCGCCGATCCCCACTCCGGCGGCGGCGCCGTAGAGGCCGACGGTGCGGGAGCGATCGGACAGGCGGTCGTGGTTGGCGATCCCACCGACGAGGTCGGCCAGGTCGGCGCCGGCGCTGGCGAGGAACCAGCCGGGCACGGTGTCCGAGCCCTGCAGGCCGGCCCGCAGCAGCATCCCGCCGACGAGGGCGTCGCGGTAGCCCATCGAGCGGAGCAGGAGGGCGGCGGTCGGGTCCTGGGTGCGCTCGTCGGCCCACAGCCGGTTGGCGGCCTCCGGGTTGACGAGGAACGAGACACCGGAGGCCAGGCGGATGGCCCCGGCACCGACGGCGAGCAGGTCACGGCGGGTGGATCGGGTCACGACCGGCAGCATGGCGCAGCAGAGGCCCCGTCACCCTCCCAAGTGGGGCGACGGGGCCTCGGCATCCGGATCTCATCCCCCTCCCAAGTGGGGGACGGGACCGGAGATCAGGCGACGACGGGGGCGGTGCCGCCGGCGACGGTGAGGTAGGTGAGCCGGGGGTGGAACTCGCCGGCGAACTTCTGCGAGTCGCTGAGGACGTAGAGGCCCTCGGCGGTGGGGACGATCCGGAAGGCCCGGAGCCCACGGTCCCGGCCCGGGTTCCACGTGAGGGCCTTGCCCGTGGTGGGGTCGAGGGCGGCGATGCCCTGGCGGGGGAGGGCACCGGGGCCGGCGCGGTCGGCGCCCTGCGGGTTGTTGGCCCAGCGCTGGTGGCCGGCGACGTAGACGGCGGGGCCGGTGATGGCGACCGAGGTGAGGCTGTCGCCGCCGGTGTAGTTGCGCCACGTCGTGGTGGCGGGACCGTTGACGTTCGTCTCCCAGCGGGCGGCCGTGTCGCACAGCGTCGAGGTGCCCCGGGGGCCACCGGTGGTGACGATCACGAACCAGCCTCCGTCGGGCGAGACGTCGACGTCGTAGACGTAGGTGTCGTAGCTGGCGCTGCACAGACCCGAGCGGTAGAGGTCGGTGGTCCAGCCGTTGACCGTGGCGCCGCCGGCGGCGGTGAGGTCGAGGACGGCGGCGTTCTGGCGGGTCTGGCCGCCGACCTTGGTGAAGTTGCCGATCACGACGAGCTTGCGGCCGTCGGGCGTGGCATCGAACCGCATGACCCGGGTCGTGCCGACGGCGGCGGAGGCGAAGGGGACATCGGCGGTGGTGGCCTTGCCCGTGGTCGGGTCGAGGACGGCGAAGTTGGTGCGGACCAGGTTGCGGACCTTGGTGAAGGTGCCGCCCACGTAGAGCTTCCCGTTGGCCAGGTGGAGGTCGTAGACCATGCCGTTGATGGCGGGAGCGAAGGCGGAGACCACGGCCCCGGTGACCGGGTCGATCTTGATGAGGTAGGAGGTGCCGACGACCCCGCCCACGTTCTTGAACTGGCCGGAGACGTACACCTTGCCGTCGGGGGCCGACAGCAGGGCGGTGACCTTGCCGTTGAGGCCGGGGTTGAACACCGGATCGATGACCCCGGTGGCCTTGGTGTAGGCGAAGAGGTTGGTGCGGGTGAAGACCTCGGGCTTGCTCCACCGCTTGACCTGGTTGAACTGACCGCCGACCAGGACCCGGGCGCCCAGGTCGAGGACCGTGTGGGTCTCGCCGTCGAGCACGTGGGGCGTGGTGTCGACCGGGTTGGCGTTGACCACGACGGGGTGGGTCACGCTCGCCTGGGCGGCACCGGCCGGGGTGGCCCCGAGGCTGGTGGCCCCGAGGGCGAGAGCGCCGGCCAGGGCGGTGGTGAGGATCTTGGGAAAGGTCTTCATGATCGTGTCTCCTGCGGTGGCCGGTCTTGGGCTCCGACCACTTTCTGTGGCAGATACTCGCACACGACCACGCTGCGTGTCCAGAGAAATCTCACAGAAAGTGGGTGATCTCGCGCCCACGGCGACGGAACGTCGTCGGATGGCCACGGACTCGCCCCGGCGCCGGTTGGCGCGGTGGAATGGGGCAGAGGTGCGACCGATGCCCGTCCACGTCACCCCCGATGACGCCACCCGACCCGAGGCCGACTGGTCCCTGATGCTGCGGCGCGGGCTGATCCGCCGCTGTCCCCGCTGCGGTGGGGGGAACCTGTTCCGCACCTGGTGGGCGATGCGCGACCGGTGCCCCCGCTGCGGGGTCCGGTTCGTCCGCGAGGAGGGCTACTTCACCGGCGTCTACCTCGTGAACTTCGGCGTGGTCCTGGCCGTCCTGTTCGTGCTGGTGATGGGCGTGGCCCTCTGGCTGGGGAGCCACCCCGACGCCTCGGCCGTGCCCTTCCTGGTCACCGGCACCGTGATCGCGGTGGCAGTGCCCGTCGTCTTCTACCCCTTCGCCCGCACCATCTGGGCCGCCCTCGACCTGGCCATGACGCCCATGGACCTCGACGAGATCCTCGACGCCTCCGAGGCCGAGGACACCGACGACGCCGAGGACGCCGGCCCGCACCCCTGACATCGGGGCCCCCCGCCCCCGCCGAGGCCCTGTTCCCCCGGCCCGCGAGGGTCTAACCTCTGACGGTGGCCTCCGTCCTGTCCAGCGACACGCTGCGTGGCCGCAAGCTGCAGGCGCTGGCGGGTCGGCGGACCACCGGGGACGACACCACCCTGCCCGTCGGGGTGACGCTGGGTGAGGGCCGCTACCGCATCGACGGCGTGCTCGGCCGGGGTGGCTTCGGCATCACCTACGCCGCCACCGACCTGCGCCTCGAGCGCCCCGTGGCGGTCAAGGAGCTGTTCCCCGAGGGGGCCCGGCGCGACGGCACCGCCATCGACGTCCCCCGCTACGAGGCCGCCGCCTTCGCCAAGGCCCGCGACCGCTTCCGGCGCGAGGCCACCACCCTGGCCCGCTTCGGTCACCCCAACATCGTGCGCATCTTCGCCGTGCTGGAGGAGAACGACACCGCCTACCTCGTGCTCGAGCGGCTCGAGGGGCGGACCCTGGCCGCCGAGCTGCAGTCCCGGCGGGGGCCCTTCACAGAGGCCGAGGCGCTCGACGTGGCCGAGCAGGCCGCCGACGCCCTGGCCGCCGTGCACCTGGCCGGTGTGCTCCACCGTGACGTCAGCCCGTCCAACCTGATGCGGACGCCCGACGGCCGCGTGGTCCTGATCGACTTCGGCCTGGCCCGCCCCTTCGCCGTCGACCGCACCACGATGATGACCCGCATCGTCACCCCGGGCTACGCCTCGCCCGAGCAGCACGACGGCAACGGCCGCTTCTCGCCCCGCGCCGACGTCTACTCGCTGGGGGCGACGCTCCACCGGCTGCTGTCGGGCCGGACCCCGCCGGTGGCGGGTGAGCGGGCCCGTCACGACGACCTGCCCCCGCTCTGGCGCATCAACCCCACGGTGTCGCGGCGCACGAGCGATGCCGTGGCCGCCGCCCTCTCGCTCGATCCGGTGGCCCGCCCCGCCAGCGTCGCCGTGCTGCTCGACCGTCTGGGCATCGTGGTCGAGGGTCTCGGCGCCCCCGACCTGGTCGACCTGCGCGACGACCCGACGGTCCCGCCGTCGCCCCCCGCCCCGCCTCCGCCCGAGCCGGCCGCGGCCCCGGACGACGTCGTCACGGAGTACGGTCCGGGCGTGGATGCGATCGGGCGGTCGCCTCGACACGACGTCGGCGACGTCGCGGGGCCCCGTGATGCCGGAGGACAGGCCGAGGGCACGTCGTGGCGCGCGGACCTCGACCCGGCCACCGAGGTCGTCCTCCCCGTCGAGCCCGGCGGTCCGGCCCTGGCCGGCGTGGGCCCCGTCGCCGGCTCGTGGGTCGTGCCCGCCCCCGTGGGCGATCAGGTGGCGCGTCCGGCCCGGCCGGCGCGCACCCGGGCGCCCCGTCCCGCCCCGCTCAGCCCGGACGAGCGTCTCGAGCTGGCCGCCGGCGCAGTGCCCGCTGGCCGGCGCTGGGTCACGCTGCCGCTGGCGATCGCCGCCGTCACCCTCGCCAGCGCCCAGCCGGCGACGCTCGTCCTCTTGCTCGGCGTCGGGCTGGCGCCGATCCTGGCCACCGTCGGCGACCGGGTGCTCCAGCCCCACCGGAACCCGGCCTGGTGGCCGCTGTGGTGGGTGCGCAACGTGGCGCTCGGGCTGGTCCGCTCGCTCGGCGCCCTGCTGGTGCTCGCCATCGGCCTGTGCCTCTGGTTCGGCACCGATGCCTTCGACGCCCTCGACGCGGCCGGACCGTGGGTCCTCCGCGCCACCGGGCTGGTGGCGGCCGGCATCCTGGCCCTCTCGATCGGGCGCGGCGGCCCGGGCTTCCGCAGCCACGTCGCCCTCGACGCCGTCACCCGGCGCCTGCTCCCGCAGGGCCGGCCCACCGTGCCCGGCGCCGTCCTGGTGCTGATCTGCCTCGGCATCGCCGCCGCCGGTCTGGCCTTCCAGCCCGAGGCCTGGCCCCTGCGTTGACCCCGTCCCGAACTCGGGGGAGTAGACGCCCAAAACCGGGCGCTTACTCCCCCGAGTTCGAGATCGCGGCGTGGAGGAAGGCGAGGACGTCGGCCCCCTCCTCGGCCCGGCGCGACGAGGGCTTGCCCTGGCCGTGCCCGGCACCCCGCTCGACGCGCAGGAGGACCGGCGCCGCGTCGGCCGGGGCGGCCTGCTGCAGACGGGCCGCCATCTTGCGGGCGTGCAGCGGATCGACCCGTGAGTCCTCGGCCCCGGTGGTGATGAGCACGGCGGGGTACCGCGTCCCGTCGACGACGTGGTGGTACGGCGAGTACGACAGCAGCCAGGCCAGATCCTCGGGCTGGTCGGGGTCGCCGTACTCGGGCACCCACAGCCGGGCGATGCGGAAGCGGGGGAACCGGACCATGTCGCACAGGGGGACCGCCGAGTGCACCGCCGCGCACAGGTCGGGCCGGCGGGTGAGGGCGGCGGTGACGAGCAGGCCGCCGTTGCTGCCACCCCGGATGACCAGATGGTCTCGGCTCGTCCGTCCCATCCGGACGAGCTGGTCGGCGGCCGCCTCGAAGTCGGCGAAGACCTGTGGCTTGCGGGCCCGCTGGCCGGCCCGGTGCCACTCCTCGCCCTCCTCGGCACCGCCCCGGATGCAGGCCACGGCCCACACCCCGCCGCCCTCGGCGTGGGTCACGGCGTCGGGGGAGTAGGCCGGGCTCATGGTGATGCCGAAGCCGCCGTAGCCGGTGAGGATCGTCGGGGTGGTCGGTGACGGCTCGACGTCGGCCCGGCGCAGGCAGAAGAGGGTGATCTCGGTGCCGTCGGTGGACGGGTAGCGCAGCCGGTCGACGGCGAAGGCGCCGGCGTCGATCCCGGTCGCTCGGGTCGCCCACGGGGCCGGCCCGTCCGAGCCGGTCCAGCGGAAGGTGGCCGGCGGCAGGGCGAAGGAGGTGAAGCCCACGTAGGCCTCGTCGCGATCGCGGCTCGCCGACAGGCCCACCAGCGAGCCCTCGGTGGGCAGCGGGACCGGTTCGGCCCCGGCGGGTGCGGTGGGTAGCGCGGTGGGGCGGGGGAGGCGCACCAGCTCGGACACCGCGGCCCGGGAGCGGGCCACCAGCAGCGTCTCCGACGTCACCGCCAGCCCCTCGATCACGGCGTCGCCGGCGGCGAGGACGTCGACCCAGCCGTCGGGGTGCGGGTGGTCGAGCGGGGCGGCCACCACCCGGCCGGTCGGGGCGTCGAGGGTGGTCGTGCCGACGAGGAGGTCGCCCACCACGCGGAGGTCGGTGAGGGCGTCGACGCCCTCGATGATCGTGGTCCACGTCCCCGCCCGGCGGTCGCACAGGTGGACGTCGGTGCGGTCCCAGCCCAGCGAGGCGTGGACGAGCAGCCACCGGTCGTCGCGGGAGAGGCGGACCTCGGCCCAGGCGGTGGGGTCGGGCAGGTCGTCCCAGACGATCGCGTCGTCGGCGGGGTCGGCGCCGAGGTCGTGCTCGAGCACGGTGCGGTGGTAGCCGGCCTCGCCCTCGGGCACGGCGTCGGGATCGGGGTACCGGGTGTAGACGAAGCCCGAGGAGTCGGCCCGCCACGCCACCGACGCGGCGCGGGTGCGGTCGATGGCGTCGGGGAGCCAGGCGCCGTCGGCGACCGAGACGACCCGGAGGGTCGAGAGCTCGTCGCCACCGGTCGAGGTGCCGACGGCGACAAGGGTGCCGTCGGGCGAGGGGTGGAACCAGTCGATGGCGGCCGTGTCGTCGTCCTCGACGGTGCGGGGGTCGACCAGCTCGCGACGGTCGGTCCCGTCGCTGTCGGCGGCCGCGACGACCAGCGTCGCCTGGTCGCGCCCGTCGGCCCGCTCGAGGGTGACCACCACGTCGCCGGCCACCGCGACGGCCAGGACGACGGGCACGTCGAGCAGCTCGCGCAGCCGGTCCCGCAGCGCCTCGCGTCCGGGCAGGGCCGACAGCACCTCGGCGGTGCGGGCTGACTGGGCGTCGTCCCACGCCCGCACGACGTCGGTGTCGCCGTCCTCCAGGGCCCGGAAGGGATCGGCGACGCGATGGCCGAGGAGGACCTCGACCGGTCCGTCCGCCGGCGTGGGCGGCGGGTCCGGGACCGGCGGGAAGGAGGAGCTCAGGTGGCGGAGGAGGTCAGGTGCCGGGCTGGGGCTCGGCGGCGGGGGTGGCCTCGGCCGGCTTGGCCAGGTCGGGGCCGCCGGCCGGCGCGGTGCCGAGGCCGAGCTCGGACTTGAGCTGGGCCAGGCGGGCCTGGGCCTGGGTGTTCTGGGCGGCCTGCTCGACCTCGAGCATGCGGCCCTCGACCGACTGGCCCTGGAGCTCGGACATGCCCTTGGCCTGGGCGTGGCGGGCCTCGATCTTGTCCCGGATCTCGTTGAACGTCGGGACGTCCTCGCCGACAGTGGCCGAGAGCGAGGCCATCGCCGCGTTCATCTGCTCCTGCATCTTCGCCTGCTCGAGCTGGCTCATCAGCTTCTGCTGCTCGGCCAGCTTGCGCTGCAGGAGCATGCCGTTCTGCGACACCGCCGCCTTGGCCTGGTCGGACGCCTGGGCGCCGGCGAGGGCCATGGCCTTGAGCTCCTCGACCTCGGCCTCGGTGGTGATCAGCTGGTTGGCGATGGTCTCGGCGGCCTGCGTGTACTCGACCGCCTTGGTGGTGTCGCCGGACTTGCTGGCCTCCTCGGCCATGATGATCGCCTGGCGGGCGTTGGCGTTGAGCTTCTCCAGCTGCTCCATCGACCGGTTGAGCCGGCTCTCGGTGAGCTTCTGCTGGGCGATCACGTTGGCCGCCTGCTCGGTGAGGACCCGGTGGTTGCGCTGGGCCTCGTCGATGGCCTGCTGCAGCTGGATCTTGGGGTCGGCCTTCTCGTTGAACTTCTGGTTGGCACCTGCCGTCAGGTACTTCCAGAACCGACGCATCAGCTTGATCATGAGCCGGAGTGTACGCGCCGGCTCAGGCGTCCCAGGGGGCCGGGCAGCCGCCGATCCAGCCCCGCCTCCCGCACGACCCCGAGGACGAGGGCGGCGACGACGTACGCCACCGCCCCGACGACGACGCCCAGCGCCAGGCCGGCGGCCAGCAGGTCGGGGTCGATCGAGGTCAGGCCGACGACGACGGCGGCCACGGCCGCGGCCATGAGCGCGGCGGCGGCCAGGCAGCGCCCGAGCGTGACGACGAAGCCACGGACGTCGAAGCCGGGCGGCAGCCGTCGCAGCAGCACGGCGATGGCGAGGACGGCGGCCGTCAGGTAGGCGGCCGAGTAGGCCGCGGTCAGGCCGGTGATGAGCGAGAAGGGGATGGTGAGGAGGACGGCCAGGACGATGTTGACGACGTTCTCGGCGGCGTTGATCCAGAACGGCCGCTTGGTGTCCTGGGTGGCGTAGAAGGCGCGGAGCACGAAGAGGTACACCGAGAAGCCGAGGAGGCCGGGGGCGAAGCCGGCCAGCGCCTGGGCCACGGGCACGGCCTCGCCCAGGCCCCGCTCGGGCCGGAACCACTCGGCGTCGGGACCGAGGCGGACGACGAGGACGGCGAGGGTCAGGTAGCCGACCGCGGCCGGCACCATCACCGCGACCAGCAGGCGCAGGCCCTGCAGCAGACGGGCGTGGAAGGTGGGCCACGCTCGCTGCACGAAGGCGCGGGCCAGGTCGGGCTGGAAGGTCGTCATCAGCGACACCGCCAGCAGGCCGTGCGGGAGCTGGAAGAAGATGAAGCCGACCTGGTAGCTGCGGACCGAACCGGCGTCGTGGA
>DASVEC010000245.1:0-5534 GCA_036380755.1 Iamia sp.
TACCTGATGACCGAGCCCGTCGACGAGACCCTGGTGGCCTTCGCCCGCCTGGGACGTAGAGCGGCCGAGACAGGGCGGTTCCCGGAGCGAGCGACCTCGCTGCTCCTCGGCGCCTACCACCTGCAGAGCTGCGACGCCGCACCGCGCGTGCTGGTCTCCTCGGATGCGATCCCGTTCCGTCCGCATCGCGGGGTGGTGCTGATCGTCGAGCGGGTCGGGTCGGGGGACGTGGATGCCTGGGCGCGGTGGCACCACGCCGAGCACGTCCCGCTCGTCCTCGGGCGCGACGGCGTCGCCGGCATCGCCACCTTCCGCAGCAGCACGATGCTGGGGGTCGGCCCCGACCAAGGAGCGCGCTACGCCATGCCGGCGTGGGATCCGGGGGACCGCTTCGTCACCGTCGTCTACGTCGACGGGGACCTCCTCGCGACCACAGAGGCGCTCACCCCCGTCATCCAGGCCCGCTGGGACCGAGGTGGCGTCGAGCCCGAGCTGGCGGGACCCTTCCGATCGATGGTCACCTACGAGGCGTGGCCCTCACCGTGATCTGGAGGTAGCCCCATGTTCGATCCCACCGATCTCACTCGCGTCGGGTCCGAGGTCGAGACCCGCGCCATCAGCTTCGAGAACCCCACGGGTGCGAGAGGCGCCGGGGGGACGGCGCACGGCGGCCGCAAGGGCGCACCGATGCGGATCATCGAGGCGGGCGAACGCATCCTCTTGGCCGACATCGCCGGGCCGGGCGTCGTCCGCCACCTGTGGCTGACGGTCCCGCCGTCGCCCCCCGAGGTCATGGCGGCGCGCTACCTGGAGGTCTTCTACGGCGACGCGACCGAGCCCAGCATCAGCGTTCCCCTGTCGGACTTCTTCGGCGTTCCCTGGGGTCGGCCGGTCGCCACGTCGACGGCGTTGAACGCCATCCAGGAGGGTCGGGGCTTCAACTCGTTCATCCCGATGCCGTTCCCCGACCGCATCCGCATCGAGTACGTGAACGCCAGCGACCGCCGAGGTCACCTCTACTACCAGGTCGACTACACCCTCGAGCCCGAGCTGGCGCCCGACACCGGGCTCCTGCACGTCACCCACCGCCGCCAGAACCCCACGGTGCTCACCGAGGACTTCGTCATCGTGGAGGGTCTGCGGGGACCCGGACGCTTCCTGGGCTGCGTCGTGGGCGTGCGCGTGATCGACGGGGGCCTCTGGTACGGCGAGGGCGAGGTGAAGATGTACCTCGACGGCGACGGCGACCACCCCACGATCTGCGGGACGGGTCTCGAGGACTACGTCGGCACGGCCTGGGGCATGGGACCCCACCAGGCCCTGTACATGGGCGCGCCGCTCGACGTGCGGGCCCCCGGGACCGACGAGGCCGCGAACCCCGACTTCTGCAGCTTCTACCGGTGGCACGTGCTCGACCCGATCCTGTTCCGCTCCGACCTGCGGGTCACGATCCAGCAGATCGGCTTCGAGATCTTCCTCCGGGGTCAGGAGGAGCTGATGGCCTCGAGGCGGGCAGCGGGCGGGGGCTTGGACGACCCGGAGATCGACGGCGTGATCGGGATCGGGATCTGCGAGCGGGTCGACGACTACTGCGCCACGGCCTTCGTCATGGGCCAGGAAGCCCAGCCGGTGCCGCGACTCGACGTCGCGGCCGCGGTGGCCGACATCGAGCGGAGGGACTACGAGGCCCCGTCACGGACCGAGCTGGCCCTCCGGGGCGTGCGACCGAGCCGCTAATGAGCGGCGCCGTGATGGGTGGCGACGGTGGCCGCGGACAGGACGGTGGTGTAGACGGCGACCTCGTCGATCGTGCCGGCGAAGTGGCTGACGCCGGGGGCCATGCGGCCGATGTTGAGCGTCGGGGTCGAGGTGAGCGCGGTGGTGGGGCCGGTCGCGGTGCCGACCTGGACGCCGTCGACGTAGAGCACCATGGCGCCGCTGGATTGGGTGCGGGTGAACACGACGTGGTGCCAGGCGCCGTCGTTGTAGGTCGCGGGTGAGACGGCGCTGATCTCCGGGACCCCGGTGCCGCCGATGACCTTGCCGTCGCACACCGAGAGGCCGAAGTCGTTGGCGGAGCCGCTGGTGTCGGCGTCGACGAGACCGGCGCCCTGCCACCACTGGGTGCAGTGCGGCTGGCCGAAGTCGTTGGAGAAGACCTGGGTCGTCTTGAACCAGACCTCGATCGAGAAGTCGCCCGAGATCTGGCGGGCGGCGGTGGCGTGGTCGTTGACGCCGTCGAAGCTGGCGGCGGTGTTGGCGTCGCCGTTCAGTGCCCCGGTCTGGCCGAGGGTCGGGCCGTTGACGTAGGTGCCGTGGTTGGTGCCCTTGCTGTCGGCCATGGTCGTGCTCCCGCCGGCGGTCACCAGGAAGTTGTCGTAGTGGATGCCGGTGGTGTTGGTCTTGTTGGCGGTGCCGCCGACCTCGCCGTCCATGAGCCCCGCCTTGCCGGCGGCGGTGATCGTGGCGTCGGTGGCCGTGACGGTGAGCGCGCCGTTCACGAAGAGCTGGAGGGTGGAGCCGGTCATGGTGAGCTTGAGCCGGTGGGTCTGGCCCACGACGAGCGCCGGTTGGCTGGCGACGAACTGGAGGTAGGCGGGCGAGCCGTTGGTGACCTCCATGAGGTTCCAGCTGGTGTCCTCCGGCTCCCATCGCGCCATGTAGTACGAGTTGGTGGCGGTGTTGAGCCGCCCGACCAGCCCGACCCGGTCGCCGACGAGGTTCGACCGGACGTGCAGGTCGGCCTCGACCGAGTAGTCCGCACTCGGCGGTGTCGCGGTGGTGTAGGTGACGGCGTAGCCGGTCCCGTTCCGGCGGGCCCGGCCGGCGTCGCTCAGCTGCTCGGTGTTGGCGCTGCCGCCCTGGAAGGCCCAGGTCGCCCCGACCTCACCGGCCCGGCTGGTCAGCAGGGCCCCGGCCGTGCCGGTGAAGGAGTCCGACGACACCGTGGTGCTGGTGGTCTCGCCCAGGCGCCAGTAGCTGAGGAGCCCGGTGGTGCCGGACACGGCGGTGGCGTACGGCTGGGTGACCTTGACCTCGGCGGAGTTGGGCGCCGTGCTCTGGTTGCCGACGTTGTCGGAGACGACGAGCTGGTACTTGTAGCAGGACCCGGCGCCGACGGTGTCGACGAGGGGCGAGGTCGGGTTGGTGCCGTTGGCGACCGTGGCGAAGGATCCGTAGGTCCCGCACGTGGTGCCGGTCAGCGTGGCCGACGCCCGCTGGAGCAGACGGGTGCCGACACCGGACCCGCTGTCGGTCCCGGCCGAGGTGGTCACGCTCACCGAGGTGTTGCTCGTCATGCCACCGGAGTAGGTCACCGAGGCGCCGGCCGGCGCGGTCGAGTCCGCGGTGAGGGTGAAGCCGGTGCCGGCACCGCTGACCGATGCGTGGTTCGTCGCCGTGATCTGGGACGTGCCGGGCGCGCTCGGGGCACTGGACCACGAGTAGGTGTGCACCCCGAGCGCCCCGGGCGTCGAGGTCCACCCGCTGCCGAGCGCCGGGAAGGCGTAGCTCGCCACGCCAGAGGCGGCGTCGGTCGCCGATGCGGTGACCGTGAACGACCCGGTGGCGGCGCCCGGTCGGTAGTGGACCGTCGAACCCGACCCGCTCCAGTAGGTGTTGGTGAAGGCACTGTGGCCGAGGGCGGGTGCGCTCGGCGCCGTGAGGTCGACCTTGACGTCCGGGCTGGTGTACGTCGTCGGGTTGCCGAGCGTGTCGACCACGAGGTACCGATACCGGTAGCAGGCCTGGTCGCCGACCGTGTCTGCCTTCGGCGACGCGGGATCCGTCCCCCCGGTCACCGGCGAGTAGCTGCCGAAGGTCCCGCATGCGCCATCGGCGGTGCCGCCGCCGGAGGTGAGCGCCGCGGTCGCCCGCGTGAGCTGCGCCCCCGTCGCCGCGACCCCGCTCGGGTCGGTCCCCTTGGCCAGGACGATGCTCAACGTCGTCGAGGTCGCGTAGCGACCGCCCGTGCCGACCAGGCCCGCGGCGTCGACGGAGCCACCGGTCGGGCCGTGGACGTCGTCGGTGATCGAGATGGTGAAGGTCTGCGGTGGGCTGATGTCGGTGGCACCGTTGGTGGTGCCACCGTTGTCCTGGAGACGGACCGTCACGGTGACCACCCCGTTGGTGTCGCCCGGCGTGTAGGTCAGCGTTCCGGTCGGGCTCAACGCCGGTTGGACGTCGAACAGCGCGGGGCTGTCGTTGGTCACGACGAACTCGACCAGCTGGCCGGACTCGCCCGTGCCGGGGCTGATGGCGGTGGCCCAGCCGGGGACGCTCTGGGCGTCCGAGCCGTGGGTGACGCTCTGGTCGGCACCCTTGGTGAAGCTCGGGGTCTCGTTGGCGGGTCGCACCGTCACGGTCACGGTGATCGGGCTCGAGGTGAAGACCCCGTCGCTGGCCCGATAGGTGAACGAGACCGGGCCACTGGCGTTCGCCGGCGGCACGTAGGTGAACGACCCGTTGGCGTTCAGGGTGAGGCCCGGGGTCCCCGACTCGAGCACGGCGGTCAGCGCGCCGCTCTCGGGATCGGTGTCGTTGGCCAGCACGCCCGGGGCGGCGAGGACGAGCGTCGTGTCCTCGTTGGTGCGGTAGGAGTCGGCGACGGCGGTCGGTGGGGTGGTGAGCGAGACGTTGTCGAAGGTGGCGGTGTTGAGCTTGGCCGTGTTCACGGCCGAGACGGCGAGGCCGGCGTAGATGGTCGACCCCATCGTGATGGTCTGGGACGAGCCCTGCTGCACCCACGTCGTGCCGTTCACCGATCGTTCGGCGGTGACCAGGTTGCCCACCCGGGTGATCCGCACCCAGTAGGGCGCGGCGAGCCCGGCGGTCACGGTCGTGGCGCCGGACGGGCCGTCGGTGGTGAGGCGCCAGTGGAACTCGGACCCGTTGGCCTGCATGATGTCCGCCATCCCGTGGATGCTCCCGGCGGCGAGCGACTGGCGGAACATCACCCCGGCCTTGGCCGGAGCACTGGCCGGCGCCGGCGACTGGACCTGGGAGACCACGCGCGCGGTCAGCCGGCCGTCGCCGGTCATCGGCACGTGGGCGAACTGGAAGTGGTCGGCGTTGTCCCAGATGTCCGCACCGCTGCCGGCGACGGTGTAGGTGCCGCCCGAGTAGGAGCTCGATCCGGCGATGCCGGGGGGGATGCCGATGTCCTGGTTGGCGGTGAAGATGCCCAGGGCGTTGACGGTGATCGCGATCGAGTCCGTGTCGCTCAGCGCCCCCCCGGAACCCACGTTGCCCAGGTCGCGACCGACGACCTGGAGGGACGCCGCCCCGGTGAAGCTGGTCGTCGGCGTGAACCACGCCCCGCTCAACCGGAGGTTGATGTCGACGATCGTTCCTCGGAAGGTCATCGTCGCGTCCGCGGTGCCGTCGCCGGCGGTGAAGGTCAGCCCGGTCAGCACCGGGAGCGTGACGGTCCCGTTGGTCGCCGTGAGCTGCACCTCGACCGTCGCCCCGCCGGCGTCGACGTCGCTGATCGTGATCGGGTTGTTGGTCGCGCTCGAGAAGACCCGGTTGGTGTT
>DASVEC010000246.1:0-5594 GCA_036380755.1 Iamia sp.
GCCAGTTCCCCCAGCCGTTCCTCGACGCCCTCGCCCCCGCCCAGCCGTCGCTGCTCGGCCACTTCCGCGAGACCGCCGTCGGCCAACCGGCCAAGGCTCCCTCGCCCGTCACCGTCTCGTTCCCGTACACCGCGGAGACGCCGCCCACCGGGCTGACCTGGAAGATGTCGCAGCAGGCGTTCACCAGCTCGAGCCTCTCCCCCGCCCACGCCACCGCCGCCCCGGCGATCAAGACCGACGCCGGGTTCAGCTTCCCCGAGACCTCCAGCGCCGTCTACGACCCCGAGACGGGCGAGGGCCAGATCGACTTCCCGGGCTCGTTCGACCTGGGCAACACCAACCAGGGCAACTACCGGATCCGGGTCGCCAACCCGACCCTGCTGCTGGACGGCGAAGACGGAGACCTCATCGCCGACGTGTCCTACGCCCTGCCGCCCGCCCCGGAACAGCCCCATGAGTTCACCGCTCCGACCCGGGCCACCGTCGCCGACCTCACCTTCCCCGAGGGATCGATCACGGTCGACGGCGACCAGCTCTCGTTCGTCGTGACGCCGGACTTCGTCCTGCGCACCGACCTGACGCCCGAGGCCAACCCCAACGGCTTCCGCCAGTTCCCCCAACCGTTCCTCGACGCCCTCGCCCCCGCCCAGCCGTCGCTGCTCGGCCACTTCCGCGAGACCGCCGTCGGCCAGCCGGCCAAGGCTCCGTCGCCGCTGGGCGTCAACGTGACCTTCGCCGAGCCCGACGTCGTGTTCGTCGAGGCCGTCTACCGGACCGTGCTCGATCGCGACCCGGGCGAGGGCGAGCTGGCCTACTGGGTCGGCCGGCTCGACGGCGGCACCAGCCGGGACGTGGTGGCCAACGCCATCGCCGTCTCGTCCGAGGGCCGCAACCGCCTCGTGGCCATCGCCTACCACTCGGCCCTCGACCGCAACCCCGCGCCCGCCGAGGTGCAGTACTGGGCCGGGCGGGTGGCCGCCGGCCTCAGCCCCGAGTCGCTGCTGAGCCACCTGATGAGCTCGAACGAGGCGGTCTTCGTCACCTACGACGGGCACCCCGCCGGGCTGGCCGAGGGGCTCTACCAGGTCTACCTCCGCCGCGCGTCCGACCCGGGCGGCCTCCAGTACTGGACGAACCGCCTGTCCGCGTCCAGCACCCCGGGCGCCATCCGGTCCGTGGTCACCGCCTTCGGCCGGACCCAGGCCGCCACCGACGCCGCCATCGCCGATGCCCTCCACCGCGCCTGCGGGGTCGTCCCCGACCCCGAGGTCGGCGAGAAGGCCTACCTCGAGTTCGTCTGGGCCTCGACCGGCAAGAACCCCCTCCGCCTCACCGCCGCCGCCGTGGCGCGCCACTGCCCCGAAGGCCCCGTCGAGGACTGAGCCCGGCGATCGGGCGTAAGGTCCCTCCGACCGCGGAACGGTCGCCTGGCGGGAACCGGGCGGCGACCACCAACGGGAGGGGCCCATGCCCACGTCCACCATTCGCCTCATCGGGGCCGGCCTGGCACTGGCCATCGGCCTGACGCTCGGCGTACCCCCGGCCGGGGCCGGGACGCCGCCGACCGCGGACCAGGTGTTCGTCGAGCGGCTCTACGCCAACGTGCTGGGCCGGCCGGCGACCTCGGGCGAGACCGGCTACTGGCTCCAACAGCTCGCGGCGGGCCGGCCCCGTACGACGGTGGCCGTCCGGGTGGCCGGCTCCCGCGAAGGCCGCGGCGTGCTGATCACCCGGCTCTACGACCACGCCTTCGACTTCGATCGGGTCCCCAGCGCGGCCGAGAGGGACTACTGGGTGGGGCGGCTCGCCGCCGGGCGGAGCGTCGAGGCCGTGTGGGCGGACGTCACCCTCTCGCCCGAGGTCCACCAGGTCGGGGGCGGCGCCTACTTCCCCGACACCAACGTGGGCCAGGCGCTCCACTTCTACGCCTTCTACCTCTCCCGCCTCCCCGTGACCGAGCCTCCCGAGGCCATGGAGGGCGTGAACTACTGGGCCGACCGGATCGCCGCCGACCCCTCCAGTCGGGGCGTGCACCGGACCGCGCTGGCCTTCGGCCGGTCGCGGGACGCCACCACCACGGGTCTGGGCCGGGGCTGGGTGCCCGCCTGCGCGGGCCTCCAGTCGCTCACGCCGGCCCAGAGCTGGACGCTGACGGCGACGTGGGCGGCGGCGCGCCACGACCTGGTGCGCCTCGCCGCCGTGGCGGTCGCGGTCGTCTGCCCGACCGGCTAGACGGCGATGAGGGCGAGGGGGACGAGCAGCAGGGCGGCGGCGAAGCCGGCGAGGCGCCGGTTGCTGGCCAGGATCCCGCGGGCCAGGCCCAGCAGGACGCGGCGCAGCAGCGGGTAGGCGGTCACCAGCAGGAGCAGCGTCCACACCGTGACCACGGAGGTCACGGCGACGACGACGCGCACCGCGTCCTGGTCGCCGAGGATCACCGCGGCCGCCAAGGTGTCGACGAGGGTCGTGATGTTGGCGCCGGCGATGTACGGCAGGGTGTTGGCCCGGCGGACGTGGCCCTTGGCCACCAGCGGCACCAGCAGGGTCAGCGACACCGAGACCGACAGGGTCAGGAGGGTCACCGCGCACCCGGCCAGGAACATGGGCCACAGCCGGGCCGTCCAGCCCTCGTCCTCGTCGTCGCGCTCGAGCCGGTCGCTTCCCACCGCCGGCAGGACCCGGTCGAAGGCCTGGAAGCCGAGCAGCAGCAGCCCGAGGCCGATGGGGAACAGCGTCCACCCCGGTGCCACCTCCACGATGGCGTCGGCCAGCCAGCCGAAGGCCCTGTCGGTGGCCGAGGTGAGCTCGGGCGAGGTGCCGATGTCGAGACCGTCGAACACGCCGCGGTCGAGCAGGATCCAGCCGACGATCGCCCCGGGCACGTAGACGACGGCGGTCATCATCAGCGACAGCACACCGATCGACACCGGTGCCCGCCGGCTGCCCTGGCCCTTGTCCCGCACGGCGTAGACGACCCCGACCACGAGGACGACGAAGGCAGCCCCGAGCCGCGACCCGGTGAGCATGGTGAACGCCTCGGTCCGGTCGATGGCGCCGCCGTCGAGGAGGGTGAGCGCCGAGGCCGCCACCGGCGACCCCGACAGGACCAGGCAGGCGCCCAGCCAGCCCAGACCCAGGGTGCTGGTCGGGTTGTCGGTGAAGACCGAGCCCTCGAGCGACGGGATCAGGGCCTGGGCGCCGTGGCGCATCAGCCCGAGGGCGGCCACGAAGAGGGCCAGCCCGGCGATCAGGTAGGCGACCCGCTCGGGCCACGACCGGGCCCGGGCGACGGGCCCGTCGGCGACGACGATGTCCTCCGACGGGAGCTCCCGGCCGGCGACGTGAGCGACGTGGAGCGCCTCGGCGTCGGCCTGACCCCGCTCCGTCACCCCCCTTCTCTACCAGAACGGTGGGCTCGGTCGAGTTCCGACAGTCGCCGACGAGGGGCTTCCCTCGTGGCCAGGGTCCCGTGTAGTTTGTTGCAGTAGCCGTGCAACAGCCGGCCCACGAGGGCCGGCACATCGAAGGGGCACCCAGATGACCAGTCCTACGTCGGTCGAGACCGACGATCTCTCGCGAGCGACGTGGCTCGTCGCCGGGGCCAGCGCCGCCGCCGGTCTCATCCACTTCTCGGTCATCGCCGAGCACTCGGGCGGCCAGGTGGTCGTGCCCGTCGGCTTCGCCATCACCGGCGTGGCCCAGGTCGGCATCGCCGTCGCCCTGCTGGGCCGGCGCGTCACCCGCGGCGCGCTCGGCCTGGCCATCGTCATCAACGCCCTCGCCACCGCGGCCTGGGTCTGGAGCCGCACCGCCGGCCTCCCGTTCGATCCCTACGGGGGCGTGGCCGAGGCCGCCGGCACGGTCGACGTCACCTCCGCCGCCCTCCAGGCCGCCGCCATCACCTTGGCCGTCGGCGTCATCGTGGCTCCCCGGGTGAAGGTGCCGCAGCCCCTCGCCGGGGCCATCGCCCTCGGTGCCATCGCCCTCGCCGCCGTCGTGGTGATCACCCCCGACACACCCGCGGCGAACACCCAGAACGTCGCCTCGTCCAGCGGCGCCGCCGCCCCGATGGCCGCCGGCGGCGACGGGCACGGCCACTCCCACGGCGGGGCGGCCGCGGCCACCACCGCCTCGGCCGCACCCGGCGACCACGCCGCCGACATGTTGCGGATCGACCGGGCCCGCTGCGACCTGGCCTTCAACCCGCAGGCCTTCTGGGACGAGGCCTACGCCATGAACGTCGACACCTACGGCGGCGGCTCGATGACGATGGCCGCCCCCAGCACCATCGCCGAGGTCACCCGGACCCCGGCCCTCGACGGCAAGGGCTCCGAGCAGCTCGATCGGCTGATCTCGCTCACCTCGATCTCCAGCGGCGAGGCCGCCGCGGCCCAGCTGATCATGGCCCTGGGCGAGGCCACCGACGAGGAGTACGCCGCCTGGCGCGACTGGGTCGCCGCCAACCCCGGCTCGCACTCCGCCACCCCGCCGGCCGACGGCCAGCCCGCCCCGCCCAGCATGGGCCACCCCGGTCCCACCCCCTGGACCGCCATGGTCGATCGTGACCAGTGCGACCGCCTCGAGGACGAGCTGGCCCAGGCCCGCGGCGTCGCCGAGCGCTACGCCACCGTGGCCGACGCCACCGAGGCGGGCTGGTTCCAGGTCACGGGCTACGTCCCCGGCATCGCCGCCCACTTCATGAACTTCGGCCTGGTCGACGGCACGTTCGAGATCGACCAGCCCGAGATGCTGCTGTTCGACGGCACCGACCCCGACTCCCGGATCGTCGGCCTCAGCTACTACGTCCGCCAGGACGGCACCGCCAGCCCGACTCAGGGCTTCGTGGGTGAGAACGACAGCTACCACCGCCACTTCGGTCTGTGCATCGGTGCCGGTGGCGTGATCGGCGACTCCACCCTCACCGAGGAGGAGTGCGCCGCCATCGGTGGCACCAAGTCCAACGGCACCGACGGCTGGATGAGCCACGCCTGGGTCGTGCCCGGGTGCGAGAGCCCCTGGGGCGTGTTCAGCGGTGAGAACCCCATCCTCGACGGCCCCCTCGGTGAGGCCACCGGCGACGACGGGGCCGAGGGCTGCACGGCCAGCGAGTCCCGCGAGCGCTACGACCTGGCGCCGGGCGAGAGCGATCTCTCGACCAACGGCACCAGCGACGAGGCGAGCGGCCGATGACCGCCACGCTGGAGAAGGACGACGTCACCCCGCCGCCGGCCGACGAGACGCCGACGCCGGCCCGATCGGGCCGGGGCCCGATCGTCCGGGCCCTGGTGCTGATGGCCGTGGTGGGTGCGGCGCTCGCCGCCCTCATCGTCGTGGTCGTCAACCAGAGCGACGACCCCACCATCGACCCCTACGAGGTCACGGTCGCCGCCGACACGGCCACCGGGCTGGCGAGCGGCGAGGTCGAGGATCTCGTGCCCGCCACGATCCGCCTGGAGCCCGGCCAGCAGATCGTGCTGCGGAACAACGACTGGCAGCCCCACACCCTCGGCGACCTCACCGCCGAGCGGGGCGACACGGTCCGCATGTCGTTCCCGACCGAGGGCCGGCACATCACCGCCACCTCGCTCCGGGTC
>DASVEC010000247.1:0-32389 GCA_036380755.1 Iamia sp.
CGCTGATCTCGGAGGCGCAGGCCCTGGCGGCGGCGCCGGTCGAGCCGCCGACCTGGTCGGGCTGGGCCGCGGTCACCGAGATCGGCCGCCGCTACGGCATCGACGACCCCAACCGCATCAAGCCCGGCGTGGGCGAGTCGACCCGGGTCCTGCTGCGCCGCAAGCCCGATCGGCTGCTGGTGCGGGACGAGGGTGAGGACGTGGCGCACCTGCTCCAGCTCGCCGCCGAGCGCGATGTCCCCGTCGAGCAGTTCTCCGCCATGCCCTACAGCAGCTGCGGCCTCATCTCCTCCGACTGAACGCGAAACGGCGACCCTGATCCCCCGTGGAGGGGGATCAGGGTCGCCGTTTCGGGGGTGGCTAGTCCTTGCCGCCGAACCAGCCGCTCACGGTGGACGTGAACGAGTCCCACGCCTGGCTGACCGACTCGGCCAGCTCGTTGGTGTCGACGGTGATGCCGCCCGAGACACCGCCGCCGATCACGGCCGCGCCGTGCACGTGGCCGCTGAGGCTGTACACGCCGTTCTCGGCCGAGTAGTCGAAGCCGGCGCCGACGCCCGCACCGACGCTGCCGGTGACACCGACGGTGCCGGTGATGCCGGCGATCTCGCCCTCCAGCTCGCCGCTGGCGGAGACACCGCCGAACAGGCCGACGTCGGCCGACCCCTGGGTCAGGCCCAGGTCGGCCTCGATGCCCGCCTGCACCTCGCCCTCGAGCGTGCCGGTGGCCGTGATCTCGGTCTCGGCGAAGGTGTCCTCGCCGAACGTGGCGCCGACGTGGCCGGCGGCCGAGGCCGTGCCCTCGACACCGAGGTCGATGCCGACGCTGTCGAGGTCGAGCGTGGCCTCGGCGGTCGCATCGGCCCCTGCCGTCAGGTCGTAGCCCGTCGCCACCGAGGTGGCGCCGAAGTCCTGGCCGGCGTCGTAGGACGAGCTGATCTCGCCCTGGTAGGTGACGGAGCCCTCGAGGGTGCCGTCGGTCGGGTCGAGGTCGAGGCCCCAGCCCGGGCCGTACTCCGTCCGGTCGACCTGGGTGGTCGTCCAGCCCTCGCCGTCGGTCGGGGCGACCGTCGTGGTCGTCTCGCTGACGTCGAGGTGGTCCATCGACTCCTCGACGGAGCCGTTGACCGCGCCGTCGGTCCCGATGCTCGGGATGCCCGTCTCCTGGACGGTCTCGGTGCCCTCGAAGGTGGTGGTCGTGGAGGTGGCCGTCTCCGGGTGGGAGAACCAGCCGTCGACCGTCGTGGGGGCCACGGTCTCGGTCTCGGTGCCGACCTGGTGGGTGGTGGTGTAGGTGCCCGACGGGTCGTCGGTCAGACCCTCGATGGGGTCGACGTGGTCGGTCGGGGTGCCGGCGATGGTCGTGCCGTCGGCGGCGCCCGTCTCGTACCCGGTCTCACTGGTGACCTCGTCGATGGCCGTGACCGTGGTCGTCGGCTCGGCCGGCGCCACCGTCTCGGTCACGCTCACCGGCTCGGCGTACTCCGTCGTGGCGACCGGCTCGGCGTAGCCGGTGTCGGACGAGCTGGCCTCGGCGTAGCCCGTGTCGGCGAACCCGGTGTCGACCGCACCCACGTCCGAGTAGCCCGTGTCGTAGCCGCCAACGTCCGAGTACCCGGCGTCGTACGAGTTGGCCTCCGCGTAGCCCGCGTCGGCGAACCCGGTGTCGACCGCACCCACGTCCGAGTAACCCGAGTCGTACGAACCGACATCCGAGTAGCCCGAGTCGTAGGAACCGACATCGGAGGAGCCCGTGTCGTAGCCGCCGGTGTCGTAGGAGCCGCCCGCGTCCGAGTAGCCGCCGCTGTCCGCGAACCCGCCCGAGTCCGAGTAGCCGCCGGTGTCGTAGCCGCCGCCGGAGTCCGTCGAGGACGCCGAGTAGGAGCCGCCGTCGTCGAACGCGTGGGCCGCCGCACCGCCGGCGAACAGCGTCGCCCCGCTCAGCAGGGCGCCGACGACCAGCTGGCGCAACCGCCGTCGTCGCCGCCGATGGAGGGGGTCGTCCGGGTGGTCAGGGTGGGGAGGGGGCATCGCTGCTCTCCTTCTCTGGGGGACCAGAGAAGGGTTCCCGCGCCGTCCGTCACATACTCACAACGTTGCGTGACCAGCCGGTGGCCGGGGGGTTGCCCCGGCCACCGGCGGCCCGAAGGGTCAGGCGTCGTGGAGGGTGCTGTGGTGGGTGCCGAGGGCCCGGCCCAGGGCCCGGATGGCGAAGCCCACCGGGATGATGCACACACCGACCAGCAGGCTGACGGCCCACGCGCTGGCCTCGATGGGCACGATCGAGAAGACCGACCCGCCCACCAGCATGATGACCACCTGGGACACGGCGATGATGGCGATGATCGCCATGAACGACGTGCTGTTCCTCAGGTTGGCGAACGGCGTCCGGTCGGCCCGGATCGAGCGGGCGTTGAAGGCGTTGAACACCTGCAGCCACACGAACGTGTTGAACAGGAACGAGTCCCGGTAGACGTCGCGCTCGCGGCCCATCTCGTCGTCGATGGCCTGGGTCCGCTCGGCGGCGTCGATGGTGTCGTCGTCGTTGTCGTCGTAGTCGGAGAAGTCCAGGTGGTCGTCGCCGTCGGCGATGACCTCGTCGACGTGCTCGGTGGCGTCGGCGCGGAACTCCGCCTTGTCCTTGAGGCCGAAGACGCCCGGGGCGTAGAGCACGGTCATCATCACCGCGAACATCAGCAGGCCCGAGGCCAAGATGTTGAGCCACATCTGCCGGGAGATGAGGGGCTCGGTACGGCCGTGGGGCTTCTGCTCGAACAGCTTGTCGGTGGGCGGCTCCAGCGCCAGCGCCAGGGCGGCGAAGGAGTCCATGATCAGGTTCACCCACAGCAGCTGCACGGCGGTGAGCGGCGTGCCAAAGCCGAGCAGGGCGCCGGCGAAGGCGGTGAGCAGGGCCACCACGTTCACCGTGAGCTGGAACTGCACGAACTTGCGCAGGTTCTCGAAGACGCTGCGGCCCCAGCGGATGGCCGACACGGTGGAGACGAAGTTGTCGTCGACGATCACCACGTCGGACGCCTCACGGGCGACCTGCGAGCCGGAGCCCATGGCAAAGCCGACGTCGGCCTTCTTGAGGGCGGGGGCGTCGTTGACGCCGTCGCCCGTCATGCCCACGACCTCGCCCTCGCCCTGGAGGATGGTGACGAGACGCTCCTTGTCCTCGGGCAGGGCCCGGGCCAGCGCCTCCATCTTCCCGGCGGCGTAGACCTCGCGGATCCGGTCGTCGGTCCAGGTGCGGTACTCGCTGCCCTCGACGACGTTGTCGAGCGAGGTGACGATGCCGGCCTGGCGGCCGATCTCGCCGGCCGTCTCGGGGATGTCGCCGGTGATCATCATCACCTTGACGCCGGCCTTCTGGCAGTTGGCCACGGCCTCGGGGACCTCGGTGCGGATCGGGTCGGAGAGGACGAACAGCGCCTGGAAGGAGAGGCCCTCGTCGACGTCGTCGATCTTCTGGCCCTCGGGGGCGTGGCGGGCGGCGATGCCGAGGGTCCGGTAGCCGCGGGCGGCGTACTCGCGGACGAGGGCCACGATGGCCCCCTTGCCGTCCTCGTCGAGCGGCGTGGTCTCACCGTCGATGTCGCCGGTGGTGGCCAGCGTGGAGCACATGCCGAGGACGATCTCGGGGGCGCCCTTCACGTACAGGATCGGGCCCCGGTCCTCGTGGACGAGCGTGGCCATGTGCTTGCGGGACGAGCTGAACTCGCGCCGCTCCCGGATGTCGGCGCCGTCGCGGATGCGGCGGTACTCGTCGCCCTCGGGGTCGAGCCACCTGAGGATGCCGCCCTCGGTGGCGTTGCCCAGCACCCGGAGGGTGTGGGGCGGGTCGTCGTCGCGGGCGAGGTCGACGCTGGAGTTGATGGAGAAGCCCGTGAGCGCCCGCTTGGCGATCTCGTCGAGCTCGGCGGTGCGCTCCTTGCCCTCGATCTCGTGCTCGGCGCCGCCGACCCAGAGGTAGGCGAGGCTCATCGAGCCCTCGGTCAAGGTGCCCGTCTTGTCGGTGCAGATGATGGTGCCGGCGCCCATGGTCTCGCAGGCCGGCAGCTCGCGGACGAGGATCGACTCCGTCGCCATCTTCCGTGTCGTGTACGACAGCGCCAAGGTCACCGCCAGCGGGAGGCCCTCGGGGACGGCCACCACGATGATCGTGAAGGCGGCCGTGGCCGCGAACAGCACCAGCTCGCCGGTCTCGCCGTTGAAGCCGAAGTCGAACGTCGTGGTGATGCCGTCGTGGATGTACTCGCCCCGGATGAGGCCGCCGACGATGAGGGCCACGGCGGTGAACGCGGCGGCGATCATGCCGACCCGGCCGATGCGCCCGGCCAGCACCTCGAGCCGCTCCTCCAGCGGGGTGATCTCACGGTCGGCGCTGAGCTTGGACCGGATGCCACCGAGGAGGGTCTTGTCGCCGACGACGCCGATCACGGCCCGGCCGGAGCCGTCGAGGATCCGCGACCCGGCGTAGATCGTGTCCTCGATGTGCTTGGTGGCGTCGGGCTCCCCGGTGATGTGCTTCTCGTCGACCAGGACCTCGGGGCCCTTGGCCAGGATCACGTCGGCCGGCGAGACGTCGCCGGTGTTGATCTCGAGGACGTCGCCGACCACCAGGTCGGAGGACTCCACCTCGACCACGCGACCGCCGCGGATCACACGCACCTGCACGGCCGACGACTGAGCGTCGAGGGCGGTGTAGTCACGCTGGGCCTTGAGCTGGTTGCGCACGCCGACGGCGGTGACCACGGCGATGGCGAAGATGATGGCGATGCCCTCGACCGGGTCCTGCTCGATGATGCCGACGACGATGGCGATGGCGGCGCAGACGATCAGGATCTGCACCATGGGATCCATCAGCGCCTCCTTGAAGAAGTCCACCCAGGACTTCGTCGGGAGGGGGGCGAAGGCGTTGGACCCGTGGGTCCGCCGGCTCTCCTCGACCCCGGCGTCGTCGAGGCCCGAGGCCAGGTCGACGGTCGACAGGTCGAGCTCGGTGCCCAGGCCGTCCGGTGACGGGGCGCCCGTGGGCGCAGAGGGGCCCGGTTCGCTCGCGGTGGTCAATGGTGCTCCTTGGTCGGTCCCGTCGATGACGGTGGTTGGGGGGATGAGATCGCGATGGAGTCGAGAACGGCAGCCAGCAACAGCGTCGTCGAGGCCGGCCCGAAGCCGTCGACGCTGGAGCCCTGCCGCCAGCCTGACATCCAGAGGGGTCCCTCCGCAGGGGTGAGGGCCACGGGCACGGCCGAGAGCAGCTCGGCGTCCATCAGGCCGTCGCCCAGGGCGATGGCCGGCTCGGCCCCCACCAGCTCGGCGACACGGGGCAGGGGGGAGCTCTTCGACAGCCCCTCGGGGTGGCAGTAGATGCGTCCGTCCTGGTGCACCACGCGCCAGCCCCGGGTCGCACACCAGGCGGTGAACCCGGCCACGTCGGCCTCGGGCGCGACGCGGACGTAGGCGAAGCGGTCGTCGCCGATGCGGGGCTCCTCGGTGGTGGGCTCGTCGCCGAGACGGGCCGCCACCTCGACCACCGAGGCGCCGGCGGCGTCGAGGCGAGCCTGCACCTCGGCGTCCCACACCGGGTCGACCTCGCCGTCGACCCAGACGATGGCGCCCCCGGCCAGGACGGCCACGCGGGGCGGCTCGGGGAAGCGGATGCGGGAGAACTGGCGGATGGTGCGGGCCGTGGCCGGGACGAGGAAGCCCCGCCGCTGGACCTCGGCGAGCAGGTCCCACGCCTCGGGGGTCATGAAGCCGACGTCGCGACCGTCGTAGACCTCGACGACGACGTGGCCGTCGGGCTCGGGCACCCGACGCCGCGAGTGGATGAGCGTGCCGTCGAGATCGGCCAGCACGACGGGCCGCACGGGCGTCTGCACGTCGGCCTCACGTCCTCCCTGCCCCGCCCACCACCCTGACGGGATCGGCTTCGCCGATGCTTCACACATCATCGGGGAGCCGGCGACGGAGGTGGAGGGTGGTGTTGTAGGCGTCGGCCATCACCAGGCAGAGGTCGGCGGCCTCGTCGCGCTGGGCCCGCAGGTCGCGCTCGAGGCGACCCTTGCGACACTCGACCAGGGCGTCGACGAGCAGCACGTAGGCGTGGTGGAGCGACCGGTAGGCGGCCAGCACCGTGCCGAACAGCGGCGAGTCGGCGGCGACCGGGCGGGGCTCGTCGAAGTCGTGGCTGAGCGCCTGGTCGAGGTCGTCGAGGAGCCCCTCGGAGGCGTCGATGATGCGGCGCAGCACCAGGCCGTGCTCGTGGATGCACCACATCGGGGTGTCGGCCATGTTCACGGCCTGAGTGAGGGTGATGATCCCCTCGTGGACCGGGTCGCCCCAGTCGACGTACCAGAAGCCCGGGCTGAACACCGTGTCCTCGGTGAAGTGCCAGCTGATCCGGCGGCTCTTGCCGGTCACGAACGGTCCAGCATGACGAGGATGGCCCTGGCCGGATCGACCATCTCGCGGACGGTGCGACCGTCCTGGAACACCCCGATGCCGGTCATGTCCCAGCCCGGCCCGCTGCGGAGGAGGGCGGCCATGTACACGCCGGTGCGGGGCTCGGAGCCGGTGAGGGCGAAGTGGACGAGCTCCTCGCCGGTGCCCAGGTCGAACAGGCGGCAGTACGCGTTGACCACCTCGGTGAAGGGGTGACGCTTGTAGCTGTTGACGGTGAACAGAAGGGCCTCGACCTCGGGCGGCACCTGACCCAGGTCGACGGTGATGACCTCGTCGTCGCCCTCGCCCTCGCCGGTGAGGTTGTCGCCGCTGTGACGGATCGCCCCGCCGGCGCCCTCCTTGCCACCGAACCACACCATGTCGAGCTTGTTGCCGGCGGCGTCGAAGAGGATGCAGGAGGCGTCGAGGTCGATCCCGGTGCCGCCCCGGGCCGGGTCCCAGCCCAGCCCCATCGCCACCTGGCCGAGGACGGGCCGTCCGCCCTTGGCCAGCGAGACGGTCTGGTTCTTGGCCAGCGACACCCGGCCCTTGTCGAGCGTGACCTTCCCCAGGTTCACCGCCGGGGCGGCGGGGGGAGGGGGTGCGGCCGGGGGCGGCGGGGCGGCCGCGGGCGCGTCGTCGACCTCACCACCGAAGTGGCGGACCAGCGCGGCCATGCCGCCCTCGAAGCCCTGATCGACGATCGTCAGCCGCCACCCGTCCTTGCGGTAGAGCTCGAACAGCATGAGGGCCCGCTCGCCGGCGTAGTCGGCGCCGGTGGTGACATGGCGGGCGACCTCGTGGCCACCGGCACGGACCACCACCTGGCCCTGGCCCAGCTGGGCCATGGTGCCGCTCCCGTCGATGGCCGCGGTGAGCACCAGGCGGTGGATGCCGGGGGGCACGGCGGCCAGGTCGACGGTGAAGTCGCCACCGTCGGCCCGGGGCGCGACCCGCAGGCTGCCCTCGGGCGAGGCCGGCTGGTTGTAGAAGACCATGTAGGCATCGTCGCTCAGCCGGCCGGCCGCATCGAGACCGAAGAGGCTGACGTCGTAGGTCGCCGGCCCCGTGAGGGTGACGCCCAGCTCCAACGTGGTCGCGGACGTGAGCTGGTCGACCCTGGCGCGATGACCTTTGACGAGCTCCATGCATCCCCGTTGTCGAGCGGTGCGGCCGTCAACCTACCAGTCACCGCCTGCGGGGAGCCCGACATGAGGGAGTTCTCATGACCAGGGCTCGTCGGGGTCCTCGGCGCGGCTCGGGCGGACGACGAGGCCGGCCTGCTGGGCCAGGCGAGCGGCCATCGCCGTCACCTGCTCGAGGTCGACGATCGCCCCCCGGAGCGCCCCCAGCCGGGCCACCTCGGCCACCTCGGAGGAGCGCAGGTCGACCCGGTCGATCCGGCTGCCGTCGAGGTCGGCACGGGCGAGGTCGCAGCCGACGAAGGCCACCCGCTCGAGCCGCGCCCCGCCCAAGAAGGCATCGGTGAGCACGCACTCCTCGAAGCGGACGTCGCGCAGGTGGGCGTCGGCCAGCACCACGCTGTCGAGACGACAGCGGCGCAGGCGCACCCCGGCGAACCGGGCGTCGGTGAGGTCGGCTCCGGTCAGGCGGGCGTCGCGCACCTCGACCTGTTGCACGAGGGCGGCGGGCCACCGCACGCCCGCCAGGTCGGCCCCGACGACGAGGCTGTCGGTGAGGCGGAGGTCGGTGAGCTCGGCCCCGGACAGGCCGCTCCCGCTGAGGTGGACGTCGGACAGCTCGACGTCGTCGGCGGCCCCATCGGCCACCGTCGGGTCGTCGAGGGCCACCCCGAGGTGGACGTCGCCCCCCTCGATCACCACGCCCTCGCGCCGGGGGTGAGCCGAGAAGTTCTCGTCCTCCCACCCGTCCCAGCGCACCTTGGCCACGGCAGAAGGGTAGACGCCAGACGGCGTTCGGGCCGACCGATGGCAGGCTGTGTCCACGCCTTCTAGGTGTGGAACACTACGGACCGTGACCACGCCGCCCAGGGCTCCGCTCGCCGAGCTGCTGCGCGACCAGATGCGGCTCCTCGGTCTCAGCCAGGCCGACGTGGCCGGACAGGTGGGCGTCCGCCAGCAGACGGTCTCCAAGTGGCTCACTGGTGAGACCCAGCCCCGGGTGAAGCTCCTGCCCGCCTTGGCCGACACGCTCGGGCTGGAGCCCACGGACCTGTCGATGGCGCTCGTCCCGCCCACCGTGGAGACGAGTGCCGAGGAGCTGTCGGAGCTGCGCGTCACCGCCCTCGCCCGGCGTCTGCGGGAGCTGACGCCGGAGCAGATGGACCGGCTCGAGGCCTACGTCCGGGGTCTCCAGGACGGCGCCGCCCGAGACTGAAGCCACACGCTCGACGGGTGGCTTCACCGCACCTGCCGGGACACCGCAACGACCATGATGGTCTGATGCGGTGGGCGCCGGAGACGATCGACCTGGACGATGTGGTGCTGCGGCGCTGGGCGACCGACGACGTGCCCGCCCTCACCGTCGCCGTCGTCGAGAGCCTGGACCACCTCGAGCCCTGGATGGTCTGGGCCACCCCGGAGACGGTGTCCGAGGAGGACTTCGCCCGCTTCCGCGAGGAGACCGCGGCCCGTGCCGCCGAGGGCCACGAGGCCGTGTTCGGCATCTTCGACGCCACCACCGGCGCGGTGCGGGGCGGCGTCGGCCTCCACGACCGGGTGGGGCCGGGGGGAGTCGAGATCGGCTACTGGCTGCACGTCGGCGCCACCGGCCGGGGTCTCATGACCCGGGTCGTCGGCCACCTCACCGACCTGGCGCTCGCCCAGGACGGCATCAGGTGGGTCGAGATCCGCTGCGACGAGGCCAACGGGGCCAGCGCCGCCGTGCCCCGGCGTCTCGGCTTCACCCTGGCGGCGACGATCCCGTCGGACCGCCCGCAGGCACCGGCCGACACCGGCCGCGACCTGATCTGGACCCGCACCGAGCCCGTCGGCCTCGCCTAGCGCGGCGGGGGCGGAGGTGGGGTGGGCGGAGTCGGAGGCGCCGGCGGGGGCGGGCCGTCGCGCAGGGCGTTGGCGACCGACAGGGGCACGGCCCGGGGCACGCCGGCCGGGGCGGGATCGGGCCCGCCCGGCAGGGGGGTCGAGTCCCACCCCGTCCCGGGGGCGGGCGGGGCGGCGAGGGAGGCGGCAGCCCGACCGGTCGCCGACCAGAGGGAGGCGAAGCCGGCCAGGGTCGCCACCGCGAACGCCGCCGCGCAGAGGTAGAAGCCGGGACCGAGTCCGAGGCTGAACAGCTCGTCCAGCTGCCGGTCGCTGAGGCCGCCGAAGGTCCCGAACATCTCCCTGATGTCGTCGATCGTCCGCTGGGCGCCGAGCCACGACGCCCCCATCCACAGCAGGCCGACCAGTCCGAGCGCGGTGATCGCCGCGGGCCGGACCGACCCTCGTCCCGTCCCCGCCCCGACGGCCGACCGCAGGGCGACGACGAGCACGGCGACCCCGAGAAGGGTGGCGATGAACCCGTCGGGGATCCCGGCGAAGGCCCAGCCGTCCCACGCCGTCGACACCAGGCCGGGCGCGCCGAGCGGGAGGTCGACGTCGGTCGAGCCCCACCCGGTGGTGGAGACCGTCGCCTCCATGTCCGCCACGCCGGTGGAGATGTCGACCGCGAACCAGCGGAGCAGCGGGGCCAGGGCGGCGAACAGGCCGGCCACGGCGGCGACCAGACCCGCGACGGAGCCGGCGGCCCGGGGCGCGCCGGGAGACGGGGGATCGAGCGGCGCGGGGGGAGCGGGTGTCAGCCCGGGAACCGGGGTCGGCGGCGTGCCGGCCCACGCGCCCGGAGCCGGGGGCGGCGGGGACGGCGGGCCGGGCCACTGGGTCGGGGGTGAGGGCACGGGCGGGGGCGTGCTCCACCGCCGCTCGTCGGATCCGTCGCTCGTGGGGTGCACCGTGCCCTCCCGCTCCTTCCGCCTCCTGTGCCGGAGACCGGGGTCCCATCGGTCGCTCACCCACGCCGTTGAGCGCCCACCTGCTCCGGTTCGGCCCGCTCTCCTGGGCGGAGGTAGGTTCCGGGCCGATGGCTGCCACCACCGCGACCCGGGGATCCACCGGCTCGGCCACGGCTCCACGGGCGAAGCGCAAGGCTCCCTTCCCCGTCGAGCTCTACCGGTCGGCCGTGGGCAAGAAGTACGTCATGGCCCTGACGGGGATCATGATCCTCGGCTTCGTCTTCTTCCACATGCTCGGGAACCTGAAGATGTACTTCGGGCCCGAGGACTTCGACCACTACGGCGAGTGGCTCCGCGAGCTGCTGGTGCCCTTCTTCCCCCGCACCGTGACGCTGTGGCTGCTGCGGCTGGGGCTGATCGCCGCCTTCGTCCTCCACATCCACGCCGCGTACTCGCTCACGATGATCAACCGCCGGGCGCGGGAGACGAAGTACCAGTCGAAGCGCGACTACGTGGCGGCCAACTACGCCAGCCGCACGATGCGCTGGTCGGGCGTGATCGTGGGCCTGTTCCTCGTCTGGCACCTCTTCGACCTGACCTTCACCGGCACCGGCTACCACTACGTGCGAGGCCACCCGTACAGCAACGTGGCCCTGTCGCTGGGGCGCCCGCTGAACGCCCTGCTCTACCTGGTGGCCAACATCGCCCTGGGGTTCCACCTGTTCCACGGCGCCTGGTCGCTCTTCCAGACCATGGGTTGGAACAACCCCCGCTTCAACGCCTGGCGCCGGGGCTTCGCCGCCGGCTTCGCCGGCATCGTCGTGCTGGGCAACGTCTCGTTCCCGCTCGCCGTCACCGCCGGCATCGTCTCGACCTGACCGAGGATCGGATCCCCACCATGACGATCACCCTCGACTCGAAGATCCCCGACGGCCCCGTCGCCGAGAAGTGGACGAAGTACAAGTTCGACCGGAAGCTGGTGAACCCAGCCAACCGGCGCAAGTACGACATCATCGTCGTCGGCACCGGGCTGGCGGGCGGGGCGGCGGCCGCCACCCTCGGCGAGCAGGGCTACAACGTGAAGGCCTTCACCTTCCACGACTCGCCCCGCCGGGCCCACTCGATCGCCGCCCAGGGCGGCATCAACGCGGCCAAGAACTACAAGGGCGACGGCGACTCGGTCTTCCGCCTCTTCTACGACACGGTCAAGGGCGGCGACTTCCGGGCCCGCGAGGCCAACGTGTACCGCCTGGCCGAGGAGTCGGTCCGGATCATCGACCAGATGACCGCCCAGGGCGTCCCCTTCGCCCGCGAGTACGGCGGCCTGCTCGACAACCGCAGCTTCGGCGGCGCCCAGGTGTCGCGGACGTTCTACGCCCGGGGCCAGACCGGCCAGCAGCTCCTCCTCGGCGTCTACTCGCAGCTGGCCCGCCAGGTCGGTCTGGGCAACGTGTCCCTGTACAACCGCAGCGAGCTGGTCGACATCGTCGTGGTCGACGGCAAGGCCGCCGGCATCGTCGTGCGCGACCTCCTGACCGGCCAGGTCTCCAGCCACTCGGCCCACGCCGTGGTGCTGGCCACGGGCGGCTACTCGAACGCCTTCTTCCTCTCGACCAACGCCATGGCGTGCAACGTCACCGCCGCCTGGCGGGCGCATCGCAAGGGCGCCGCCTTCGCCAACCCCTGCTACACGCAGATCCACCCGACGTGCATCCCGCAGAGCGACGACTTCCAGTCCAAGCTCACGCTGATGTCGGAGTCGCTCCGCAACGACGGCCGCATCTGGTGTCCCAAGGACCCCGACGAGACCCGGCCGCCCGAGCAGATCCCCGACGAGGACCGCGACTACTACCTCGAGCGGCGCTACCCGAGCTTCGGCAACCTGGCCCCGCGCGACATCGCCAGCCGGGCCGCCAAGGTCGTCGTCGACGAGGGCAAGGGCGTCGGCCCGCTCAAGAACGGCGTCTACCTCGACTTCGCCGACGCCATCGGTCGCCTCGGTGAGGGCGTCATCCGGGAGCGCTACGGCAACCTCTTCGAGATGTACGAGCGCATCACCGACGAGTCGCCGTACAAGCAGCCGATGCGCATCTACCCCGCCGTCCACTACACGATGGGCGGACTCTGGGTGGACTACGAGCTGATGACCACCGTGCCCGGGCTCTACGCCGCCGGCGAGGCCAACTTCAGCGACCACGGGGCCAACCGCCTGGGCGCCTCGGCGCTGATGCAGGGACTGGCCGACGGCTACTTCGTGCTGCCCAACACGATCAGCAACTACCTGGCGCCGCAGCTCGGCACGCAGCCGGTGCCCACCGACCACCCCGAGTTCCAGGCGGCCGAGGCGGCGGCGTCCGAGCGCTTCGCCGGCTACCTGGCCATCGGGGGAACCCGCTCGCCCGACGCCTTCCACCAGCAGCTCGGCCGCATCATGTGGGACTACTGCGGCATGGAGCGCACCAAGGAGGGCCTGGAGAAGGCCCTGTCCGAGATCCCCGCCCTCCACGACGAGTTCCGCAAGGACCTGCGGGTCACCGGCAGCGGCGAGGCCACCAACCAGACCCTCGAGAAGGCCGGCCGGGTCGACGACTTCTTCGAGCTGGCCCAGGTCATGTGTCTCGACGCCCTCACCCGCGAGGAGTCCTGCGGCGGCCACTTCCGGGCCGAGCACCAGACCGACGAGGGCGAGGCCGAGCGCGACGACGAGCACTTCGCCCACGTCGCCGCCTGGGAGTGGACCGGCGATCCGGCCAACCCGACCCGCCACGTCGAGCCCCTCGAGTTCAACGACGTCCACCTCGCCGTCCGGAGCTACAAGTGACCGATCTGAACGTGACGCTGAAGGTGTGGCGCCAGGACGGGCCGGACGCGCCCGGGCACTTCGACACCATCGCCGCCCCCGGCATCAACGACGAGATGTCGTTCCTCGAGATGCTGGACCTGGTCAACGAGCGCCTCATCAACGAGGGCAAGGAGGCCATCGTCTTCGACCACGACTGCCGCGAGGGCATCTGCGGCACGTGCTCGCTGATGATCGACGGCCAGGCCCACGGCCCCCAGAAGGGCACGGCCACCTGCCAGCTCCACATGCGGAAGTTCGCCGACGGCGCCGAGATCGTGATCGAGCCCTGGCGGGCGACCGCCTTCCCGATCATCAAGGACCTGATGGTCGACCGGGCCGCCTTCGACCGCATCGTCGAGGCCGGTGGCTTCATCACCGCCGAGACGGGCGGAGCGCCCGACGCCAACCTCATCCCGATCCCCAAGCCGGTGGCCGACGCGGCCATGGACGCGGCCGCCTGCATCGGCTGCGGCGCCTGCGTGGCCGCCTGCCCCAACTCGGCCGCCCAGCTCTTCACGTCGGCCAAGGTCAGCCATCTCAACCTGCTGCCCCAGGGCCAGGCCGAGCGCTACAGCCGGGTCGAGGCCATGGTCGACACCATGGAGGCGTTCTTCGGGTCCTGCACCAACCACGGTGAGTGCGAGGAGGCGTGCCCGAAGGAGATCTCGATCGACTTCATCGCCCTGATGAACAAGGACTACCTGGCGGCCAAGTTCAAGAACCGCCGCCTCATCAGCCGCTCGTAGAACCTGTACATCTCGCCCACCGGGGTGTGTACGCTGACGTCATGACAGACGTCGCCACCTCCGAGCTGCGAGCCCACCTGAGCGAGTGGATCCGCCGCGCCCGCGAGGGCGAGGACGTCGTCATCACCGATCGCGGGGTACCGGTCGCCCGGATCCTCCCGGTCGATGCCGAGTCCACCCTCCAGCGCCTGATGCGCGAGGGCGTCATCAGCCCACCCCGGTCGACCAAGCCGTTCCGCGCCGCGGACCAACCCCGCGTGCACCTCAGCGGGGACCGGCAGGCCTCGGACTACATCACGATGATGCGAGGGGACGACGACGAGTGGCCCTGACCTACTTCGACTCGAGTGCGCTGATGAAGCTCGTCATCGACGAACCCGGGAGCGACGAGGCCCGAGCGCTGTGGGATGGGAGCGACGCCCGGCTCGCCAGCCGTCTGGCTCACCCCGAGGTGAGGGCGGCCATGGCGGCGTTGCGGCGGAACCACCAACTGGACGATGACGGGCTGCTCGTCGCCGAAGAGGTGTGGTCGGGGTTCTGGGACGACGTCCGACCGGTCGAGCTGACCGAGGACGTCGGGACACGTGCCGGGGACCTCGCCGGCGTGCACTCGCTGCGCGGGGCCGATGCCGTGCACCTGGCCAGCGCGCTGGCCCTCGGGCCCGAAGTCATCGTCGCCGTGTGGGATCGGCGGCTCCAACGGGCCTGCCGCGCCGAGGGACTCGCCGTGCTGCCCGCCGTGATCCCCCTGAGGACCTGACCCCTCAGCCGGCGAAGCCCGTCTGGAGGGGGGTGCCGCGGAAGCAGCCGACGGTGTAGGGGAACTCGCGGGTGGCGACGTAGTGGTACATCTCGACCAGCTCTCCCTCCCACATGACCTCGCTGGTGGTGCCGTGGCACTCGTCGAGGTCGGCGTTGGTCAGCTCCTCGCCGTCGGCGCCCCGGGGCCCGTAGATGCCGAAGCCGTCGTAGGCGTAGCCGAGCAACGTCGACTGGCCCTCGCCGGGGTCGGCGATGCAGCTCGTCAGCGAGTGGTAGTGGTACGCGCCGTGGTCCTGGGGGTGGCCGCTGCAGGCGTCCTGGGTCTCCCAGGCCACGGCATCGCGCCCGGCGGCGTCGAAGGCGTTGAAGAGGGCGGCACCCGTGAGGACGATGCCGACCTCGCCGCCGACGCAGGTCGGCTCGTCGGCCACCTCGGGCTCGGCGGGCACCTCGACGTCGAGCACCTGCTCGGCGATGGCGTTGGGGTTGCGGTCGTACTGGGCGGCGTCGTCGTCCTCGGTGATCGGGAACTCACCCGTCGGATGGTCGGGGAGGTCGTTGCCGGTGAAGGTGCGCACGCCGTCCACCACCTCGGTCTCCAGCCGGGCTGCCCACTCGACCTCGCCGTCGACGACCGCCTTGGCCGTCGAGTCCCAGGTCCCGTCGCCGTTGAACCACGGCCCCTCCTCCTGGGCGCCCGGGGCGTTCTCGGGGAACTCGGTCTGGCACGTCATCACCGAGCCCACCTGCGGGGTCGAGCTGTGCTGGCCGTCGCCCACCGGGAGCCGGGTCGGGTCGAGGGTGGTGGCACCGGTCGCAGCCGTCGTCGTCCCGTCGGCGGCGGTGGTCGTGGTCTTCCTGGTCGACTCCTCGGGATCGTCGGCATCCCCGCAGGCGACGGTGGCCAGGAGGAGGCAGGCGAGGAGGGCGCGGGCGGTCGTCGGCATGCCGGGATGGTGGGGGCGCATCCTGGGAGTCGGCTGAGAGCCCGCTGCCCGTTCACCGGGAACGGGCGCAGCGGTAGCCTCTCCCGTCATGGCGCGCTACGAGTACCGCTGCCCGACGTGCACCGAGCGGTTCGAGGTCGAGCGATCCATCACCGCTCCGGCCGGGTCGGTGGCCTGCCCGGCCGGGCACGGCGAGGCCCGGCGGGTGTTCTCGCCCGTCGCCGCCGTGGGGCGCGCCGGGGCCGGACCGGCCGCGATGCCGGCCGGGGGCGGGTGCTGCGGTGGGGCCTGCGGCTGCGGCTGACCGGCCGGGCGACGACGACATGACCACGGCGGACACGACGGGTGACGACATCGTCGTCGTGCCGACCGCGCCGGGGCCGCTGCGGCGCGTGCCCGGCGCCCGGACACCGGACGAGGTCGACGCCCTGCTCGACGATCTCTTCGGTCCGGACGACGACGGCGGGCCGGGCGTGGCCGACGCCGTCCTCGCCACCGGCGGCGGGGCGACCGTGGTGGCCGGCATCGTCCTGTCGGCCCCTGTGCTCCTCGGCCTGGGGATCGGCGCCGTCGTGCTGGGCTCGATCCTCCCGGCCCGGTCGCTCTGGCGCCAGACCCAGCAGCGCCGCCTCGCCACCCGCCGGGCCGAGGTCCTCGGCTCGGGGACGCCGCTCCGGGTGTCGGCCGGCGGGGTGACCGATCTGGTCGGGGCCCACGATGCCCTGTTCGCCCTGGTCGCCGCGACCCCGGACGTGGTGGGCGCCGAGGAGCGGGCCGCAGCCCACGCCGCCGTCGCCGATGTGGCCGCCGTCCTCGGGGGCGGGGCTCCCGTGGGAGCCGACGAGACCGCCTTCGTCACCGAGCGGGCCGCGGCCCTGGCCACCCTGGTCGGCGGGATCGAGGCCTCGTCGTCGGCCCGGTCCTCGTCGACGCCGGCGCCCGACGACGCCGAGGCTCGCGCCGCCCGGCTGGCCGCCCGCCAGGAGGTCGACCGCATCGAGGGGTCGTCCTCGGCCGACCGCCTCCGTCAGCTCGCCGAGCAGCACCACCCCCGACCGGCCGATGGCTGACACCGAACCGGCGCTCGACCAGGACAAGGGGTCCTCGTCCGTCGACGAGCTGCGCCGGCTCGTCGACGAGGACGGCCCGGGTGAGGCCGACGCCGCCACCGGCCCGGGATCGAAGGTGCTGGCCGGGGTGCTGGCGCCCTTCGTGATCGTGTGGGAGCTGGGCGCGGCCGTGCCCCGGGCCGTGCGCGCCGCCGGCCGGGCGCTGGCCCGGCCGTTCCGTGCCGCCTGGGCCGCCGTGGTCGCCGGGTGGCGGGCGCTGGGACGGGCCGTGCTCCGGCCGCTGCGGGCGATCGGTGCCGCCCTGCGCTCCGGCTGGGATGCGCTGGTGGCCGGTGTCCGGACCCTGGGTCGGGCGCTGGGCCGACCACTGCGGGCGGCGTGGGCCGGGATCGTCGGCGTGGGCCGCCGGCTGGCCACCGCGGCGCGGGCCGCGGCCCGGGCGCTGGTCCGGCCCCTCCGGGTGGCGTGGGTCGCCGTGTCGGGGCTGGCCCGACGGGTGGGGGTGGCGGTGCGGGCCGGCCTCCGAGCGGTGGTGGCCGCCGGGCGGGGCCTGGCCCGCCGCCTCGGGGCCGCCCTCCGCGCCGCCGGCCGGCTCCTCGCCCGACCCATCCGGGCCGCATGGGGCGCCGGGCGGGCCCTCGCCCGCCGGGCCGCCGACCTCGTCCGCACCGCGGCCCGTCTCGTCGCGGCACCGCTCCGCGCCGTGGGGGCCGCCCTCCGGACGGCCGCCCGGCTGATCGCCCAGCCGCTCCGTGCCGCCTGGACCGGCCTGCGCCGCCTCGGCCGCCGGACCATCGAGCTGGTGCGCGGCGCCGCCCGTCTCGTCGCCGCCCCGCTCCGATCGGGGTGGCGGGCTGCGATCCGAGCCGTCGCCGCCGTGGCCGCTCCCGTGCGGGCCGCGGCCCGGTCCGTCGCCGATGCCGCCCGGCGCGCCGGGCGGGCCGGGCGCGAGCCCGTCCGCCGGATGGCTCAGCGCATCCGGGCCCGGGCCCGGGTGGCCGTCACCTCGGTCCGCGACCGCCGCCGGGCCCTCGTCGCCCAGGTCCGCTCCGCCCTCGGGCGAACCACGGAACGGCCCTAGCGGTCAGGGCACCTTGCGGGCGCGCCAGATCTCCTCGGGCGGGTAGCGGGACGCCCAGTCGGCCGAGACGAACTCGAGCTCGCCGCTGCAGAGGGTGGCGTCGACCGCGCCCTCCGGCGCGTAGACCTCGATCAGGTCGAGGATCTCGAACCCGCTGGCCCGCAGCAGCCGGATCATGTCGCCGTGGGAGAGGTGGAACTCGACCGACGGGTCGTCGGGCCAGCTGAACACGCCCATCCCCCGCTGCGGGCGCCGCATCGTCTCGGTGGGCGGGCTGTCGTCGTCTCGGCAGCACAGCATGAACACCACCGAGTTGCCCAGGAACACCAGCTCACCGCCGGGACGCAGGAGCCGGGCCGCCTCGGGCAGCCAGCGGTGCGGGTCGGCCCAGATGGCGGCGCCGTACTCCGACACGACCAGGTCGAAGCGGCCGTCCCGCAGCGGCACGGCCTCCCCGGCCGCCTGCACCAGCGGGAAGGGGAGATCGAACTCGGCCTGGAAGGCGCGGGCCGTGGCCAGCTGGCGCTCGGTCGGATCGATGCCGACCACCGACGCTGCTCCCCGCCGGGCCAGCCAGGCCGACACGTAGCCGGTGCCGCAGCCGATCTCGACCACGTCCCGGCCGGCGACGTCGGGCAGGGCCCGGAGCTCGGTCTCGGGGACGCCGAAGGTGCCCCACGTGATCTCGTCGGTCGACCAGCTCCGCCGGCCGGGATCGACCCAGTGATGGGCCGTCGTGTTCCAGTGGGACCGGTTGCCGGCGATCGACTCGCTCATGCCCGCATCCTGACCGAACGATGTCCACCGCACGGACGAGATCGGACACGGCCAGTGGCACGGTCCAGCAGGTGGCTGGGTCAAGACCGGACGAAGTCCGGTCTTGACCTGGAGTGCGATCCAGGTCGTACGGTCGTCTCCGATGACCGCCACCGAGACCCTCACCCCGGTCGATCTGCTCGACGAACCCACCCTCAGCATCGCCGAGGTCGTCGAGCGGACCGGCGTCAGCCACGACACCCTCCGCTACTACGAGAAGGAGGGGCTGCTGACCCCGCCGCGCGACCGCGGCGGGCGGCGGCGCTACCGGGAGGTCGACGTCGGCCGGGTCGTGTTCATCACCCGGATGCGCCAGTCGGAGATGCCCATCCGGGTGCTCCAGCGCTACGTCGCCCTGGTCGAGGAGGGCCCGTCGACCGAGCGCGAGCGGCTGGCGATCATGGAGGCCCACCGCGACGCCGTCGTCGCCCGCCGGGACGAGCTCGACGAGGCGCTCGGCATCATCGAGTTCAAGATCTCTGTCTATGGAGGTTCCTGCGGTGCCTGACCTGAACGCAACCGACGCCGAGGCTGGCGCCTCGGACAGAGATCTGAGCCGTCCTTCTGGGTCGCCTCGCCTGGCGGCTCGGCTCCGTGTCTACGGAGGTAGCTGCGGTGCCTGACCTGAACAGCCCGATCCCCACCCGTGCCCTGGGCCGATCCGGCCTCGAGGTCGGCGCCGTCGGCCTGGGGTGCATGAGCTTCAGCCCGATCTACGGCGCCTTCGACGCCACCGCCCCCGACGAGGTCATCGGCCGGGCCCTCGACCTGGGCGTGACCCTGCTCGACACGGCCGACGTCTACGGGCCCCACGTCTCCGAGGAGGTCGTCGGCAAGGCCATCGCCGCCCGGCGCGACGAGGTCGTGCAGGCCACCAAGTTCGGCATCGTCCCCCGCATCGAGGGCGACCGGATCCTCCGCGACGTCGATGGGTCGCCCGAGCACTGCCGGGAGTCGATCGACGGGTCGCTGACCCGCCTCGGCGTCGGCCACATCGACCTCTACTACCTGCACCGGCCGGACACGAAGGTCCCGATCGAGGAGTCCGTCGGCGCCATGGCCGAGCTCGTCACCGCCGGCAAGGTCCGCCACCTCGGTCTCTCCGAGGCGTCGCCCGACACCCTCCGGCGGGCCCACGCGACCCACCCGATCGCCGCCCTCCAGACCGAGTACTCGATCTGGAGCCGCGACATCGAGGGCGAGATCGTCGACACGTGCCGGGAGCTGGGCATCGGGCTGGTGCCCTACAGCCCGCTCGGACGGGGCTACCTCACCGGCGCCCTGACCTCGACCGCCGACCTGGCCGAGCGGGACTTCCGCCGTGAGGTCGACCGCTTCACCGACGAGGCGATGGAGGCCAACCGGTCGGTCGTCGCCCTGGTCGAGGAGATCGCCGCCGGCCACGGCTGCACCGCCGGCCAGGTCGCCCTGGCCTGGGTGCTGGCCCAGGGCGACGACGTCGTGCCCATCCCCGGCACCAAGCGGGTCTCCTACCTCGAGCAGAACGTGGGGGCCGTCGCCGTCACCCTCACCGACGACGACCTCGCCCGGCTCGACGCCGTCCAGGTCGACATCCCCCGCTCCCCCGCCAGCTGGACGAATCGCTCCACCCCACCGCTGGCGTCCTGACCGCCGGCGGGCGGGGCCTCACGTGGTTTTGCACAGGTCACACCGGGCCGTATAGCAAGGGCGCCGCTGCGCTGCGGCCGCACCCTCTGCGCGCCCGGCGACGAGCCTGCGCCCCTCACCCGGTGGGGCGACGACCCCACGAGAGGTTGACCCGATGTCCCACGTCCTGGCCGAGGGTGGCTACCAGGCCTTCGACCTGAGCGGCACCGACACCACGGTGCTGCTCGTCTCGCTCCTCGTCGCGCTCGGCGCCCTGGGCGTCGCCTTCATCATGATGCAGGGCGTCCTCAAGGCAGACCCCGGCGGCAAGGAGATGACCGACATCTCCGACGCCATCCACGAGGGCGCGATGGCGTACATCACCCGCCAGTTCCGCACCATCGCCGTCATCGTCGTCCCGCTGGCGATCGTCGTCTTCCTGACGTCGACCGAGATCCTGAAAGACGACGGCGAGACCGCCCTGAGCTTCGTCGAGTCCGGGCTCTTCCGGACCATCGCCTTCCTCGTCGGCGCCGGCGCGTCGGCGTCGGTCGGCTTCCTGGGCATGTGGCTGGCCACCAAGGCCAACGTGCGCACCACCGCCGCCGCCGTCCGCTCCGACTTCGGCGGCGCCTTCGCCGTCGCCTTCCGCACCGGTGGCGTGGTCGGCCTGGCCACCGCCGGCCTGGGCCTGTTCGGCGCCACCACGATCATCCTCGTGTTCCAGAACACGTCGACGGCGATGCTCGTCGGCTTCGGCTTCGGCGGCTCGCTGCTGGCCCTGTTCCTCCGCGTCGGCGGCGGCATCTTCACCAAGGCCGCCGACGTCGGCGCCGACCTGGTGGGCAAGGTCGAGGCCGGCATCCCCGAGGACGACCCCCGCAACCCCGCCACCATCGCCGACAACGTGGGCGACAACGTGGGCGACTGCGCCGGGATGGCCGCCGACCTGTTCGAGAGCTTCGGCGTCACCCTGGTCGCCTCGATCATCCTCGGCGTCGTCGCCTTCCAGGGCATCGGGCTCCAGGAGGACGTCGCCGCCCGCGGCCTCGTGTTCCCGGTCGCGGTGATGGCCATCGGCCTCGTCGCCTCGATCATCGGCCTCCTCCTGGCCAAGGCCCGCCCCGGCGAGGACGACGCCCTGAAGATCATCAACCGGGGCATCACGATCGCCCAGGGCATCTCGATCCTGGGGGCCGCCGTGCTGGCCTTCGCCTACGTCGGCGACCCCGAGGGCGCCACCATCTCGAACCCCGGTGCCCGCATGTTCGGCGCCATCGTCATCGGCGTGGCCCTCGGCTTCGCCGCCTCCCGGATCACCGCCTACTACACGGCCACCACCCAGAAGCCGGTGCGGGACATCGCCAAGGCGGCCCGCACCGGTCCCGCCACGACGGTGCTCGAGGGCATCAGCCTGGGCCTCGAGTCGGCCGTATGGGGCCTCGTCGCCGTGGCCGTCGCCATCGGAGGCGCCCTCCTCCTCGGCGGGGGCAGCTTCAAGTTCTCGACCTACCTGGTCGCCCTGGCCGGCATCGGCATGCTCTCGACCACGGGCATCATCGTGGCCGAGGACACCTTCGGCCCCGTCGCCGACAACTCGGCCGGCATCGCCGAGATGTCCGGGCACTTCGAGGGCGAGCCCGAGCGGATCATGGTGAGCCTCGACGCCGTGGGCAACACCACCAAGGCGGTCACGAAGGGCTTCGCCATCGGCTCGGCCGTCATCGCCGCCGTGGCCCTCTTCGCCTCCTACGGGGAGACGATCATCGAGGAGATCGGCCTGGGCGAGGTCGCCGGCGACACCTCGTACCCGATCAACGTGGCCGACCCCAAGGTCTTCATCGGCCTCCTCGTCGGTGGCTCGATCGCCTTCATCTTCTCGTCGCTCGCCATCCGGGCCGTCTCCCGCACCGCCGGCGTGGTGGTCCAGGAGGTCCGTCGCCAGTTCGCCGACGGCGGGATCATGGCCGGCACCAAGAAGCCCGACTACGGCCCGGCCATCGACATCTGCACCACCGCCTCGCTGCGCGAGCTGGCCACCCCGGCCATCATCGCCGTGCTGGCCCCGGTCATCATCGGCTTCGGCCTCGGTCCCATCTCGCTGGGCGCCTTCCTGGCCTCGGTGATCGTCGTGGGCCAGCTGATGGCCAACTTCCTGAGCAACGCCGGCGGCGCCTGGGACAACGCCAAGAAGTACATCGAGGACGGCGCCGAGGGCGGCAAGGGCTCCGAGCCCCACAAGGCCGCCGTCATCGGCGACACCGTCGGCGACCCGTTCAAGGACACCGCCGGCCCGGCCCTCAACCCGCTGATCAAGGTCATGAACCTGGTCTCGCTGCTGATCCTCCCGGCCATCATCGGCTTCTACGACGAGGGCGCCCTGCGCGAGGTCAAGCAGCAGGGCGAGGTCGGCGGCATCGCCATCGCCGTCGTGGCCGCCATCGTCGTGATCGGTGCCATCGCCTTCTCCAAGGGCGTCTTCACCAAGACCGTCGACGAGGCCGCGGCCGAGGCCGCCTGACCTACCCGGGCCGCGAGGCCACCCACCGGGAGCGCTCCCCCGCGACCGCCCCGGCCAGCTCGACCACGTCGACGAGACCCGCGGCCTCCAAGGAGGCGCGGGTCTCGTCCGTGGTGAAGAGGCCCAGCTCGTGGCGCTCGGCGAAGGTGTCGGTGCCGGACGGGGTGGTGACGACCCAGGTCATGTCGAGGACGCTGGTGCGCCCCATCCGCCACGAGCGCGAGGTGCGGGCCACGGCCCGTCCCTCCTCGGTGGCGGCCACGGCGTCGATGTGGCCGTCGGCCCAGCCCTCGGGGGTCAGCCAGGCGTCGATCACCAGCACGCCCCGGGGCTCGAGGTGCCGGGCCATGGCGGCGACGGCCCGCTGGAGGTCGTCCGGCGTGCGGGTGTAGCCGATCGACGAGAACAGGCACGTCACCACGTCGTAGCGGCGACCCAGGTCGAAGAGGCGCATGTCGCCCTCGTGGACCTCGACCCCGGGCAGCCGCCGGCGGGCCCGGTCGGCCATGTGGGCGCTCAGCTCGACGCCGGCGACGGTGAAGTCGTGCTGGAGGTGCAGGAGGTGGGCGCCGGTGCCGCAGGCCACGTCGAGCAGGGTGCGGGCCTCGGGACGACGATCCCGGATCAGCACCGCCACCTCGGCCGCCTCCGCCTCGTAGTCCTTGCCGATGCCGTCGTAGATCAGGTCGTAGGCGGCCGCGGAACGGCCGTAGGCCTCGGTGGAACCCGTCATCGGGCCAGCCTGCCACCGCCTACCGTCTGCGGATGGACGAGAACCGCCGCCGCGTCTCCTCCGGTGGACCGTGGGAGCTGCTGATGGGCTACTGCCGGGCGGTGCGGGTCGGCGACCAGGTCGTGGTGGCCGGCACCGCGCCGCAGCTGCCCGACGGCTCGGTCGACACCGACGTCGAGGCCCAGGCCCGCCGCTGCCTGGAGATCATCGAGGGGGCCCTGATCGAGGCCGGCAGCGACATCGCCGACGTGGTGCGCACCCGCATCTACCTCGTCGACGCCGGCGACTTCGACGCCGTGGCCCGGGCCCACCGCCACGTCTTCGGCGAGGTCCGCCCGGCCAACACGACGGTGGTCGTCGCCCGCCTCCTCGACGAGCGGTGGAGGGTCGAGATCGAGGCCGACGCCGTGATCGATCCCAGCCGTCAGGCCGCTCGCTAGTACAGTCGCCCGGCCGTCCCTCGGACGCGCCAGACCGCACGTGGCAGGAGCAACTGGGTGCCCACCGACGAAGCGAACCCCTGGGACGACCCGGGGGAAGAACCCCCCGCGGAGACCGCCCCCGGGCCCACGCTGGCGAAGGACGGGGACGAGACGAGCGAGACGGACGGGACGGCCGAGCCCGTTCCGGACGAGGCCGCTCCGGAGGCCGCGGCGGGCGGTGACGCCCCCGACGGCGCCGCCCCGGACGGTGAGGCCGACCGGCGCCGGGTGCTGATCATCGCCGCCGTCGCCTTCATCGTCATCGCCGCGGTGGCGTTCGTCCTGACGCGAGGCGGCGACGAGGACGACACGCCCGCCGGCTCGACCACCGTCCCCGGCCAGGCCCAGGGCAGCGGCGGCGGGTCCGAGGCGGGCGGAGGCGCCATCACCATCGCCGGCACGTCCGACACCTTCAACCGCGAGGACAGCGACGACGGCCTCGGCGCCCTGCCCAGCGGTGCGCCGTGGGTCGTCCAGTCGGGCACCTGGGCCATCCGCGCCAACGAGGCCGTCGTGGCCCAGCCCGAGACCGAGCGCCGCAACACGGTGTACGTCGCCACCGGCTACCCCGATCCCATGGCCCAGGTCCGGCTGACGACGATCGCCAACGGCGCCGGGATGGTCTTCCGCTACCAGGGCGAGTGCAACTTCTGGGCCGTCTACGCCGTGCCCGAGTTCGCCACCTGGAACGTGGAGAAGGTCGTCGACTGCGCCCGGGTCGGCGCCGAGGAGGACTCGCCCGTCTACCGCACCATCACCGGCGCCCCGGTCGGGGCGGGCACGACGGTGGGTGTGGTGCTGAGCGGCGACCAGGTCCAGATCGTGCTCAACGGCACCATCGCCTTGACCTTCGACGACCCCGACCTGGCCGGCGTGGGCCGGCTGGGCCTCACGACCCGGGTCGACGCCGACGTCGCCTTCGACGACTTCGTCGCCGGCGGTCCCGGCGGACAGGGCGTCGTCGGCGCCGCCACCCCGCCCGCCGAGGGCGACGAGCCGACCACCACCGCGGCCGGATGACCGAAGTTCGGTGATCGGGCGGCTGCGGGGACTGCCCGCCGCGGCCCTCGTGCTCGGTGCGGTGGCCGTCGCCGCCGTGGCCCGCAGCACGGACGGCCGCTACGTCGGCGACAACCGCTTCGACCAGTACTGGGCCCCGGGCTGGCGGCTCCTCCGGGAGACCTCGCTCTGGGACGGCACCCGGGGCATGGGCCGGGTGGGCGAGGAGATCTGGCCGCTGACCGCGCCGCTGGCCCTCCTGCGGGCCCTGGGCCTGTCGCCCATCGCCGCCCAGCAGGTGTGGCACGCCACCGTGCTCACCCTCGCCGGGCTCGGCGTCGTCGTCCTCCTGCGCACGGTCCAGCCTCGCGTCGGGCCCACCCACGTCGTGGCCGGCCTGGCCTACGCCCTCAGCCCCTACGCCATCACCTTCCTCGTCCCCACCAACCTGTTCTGGTCCTACGTGGTGGCGCCCTGGCTGCTCGCCGTGGCCCGCCTCGGCCTCCGGGGCGACCGGCCCTGGCGGTGGGCGGCGGCGTGGGCCCTGCTGGTCGCCTCGGGCGGCGACACCGACCCGCCCAGCCTCCTCCTGGCCGCCGCCTGGGTGGTGCCGCTGGCCGTGGTGGCCGTCGCCGTCGAGAGGGAGGCCACGTGGCGCTCGGCCGGGGGCTGGCTGGCCCGGGCCGTCGCCCTGACCGTGTGGGTCGAGCTGGCCGCCCTGGTGAAGGTCGGCCTGGGCTCGGGCCCGCTGGCCCAGCGGCTGCTCACCACCGAGGGCGTGGTGGAGGTGAACCAGACGTCGAGCTGGAGCGAGTCCTGGCGGGGTCTCGGCTACTGGATCACCTACTTCGGCACTCCCGGCCGCGACGGCGACATCCCCGGCGCGGTGGCCTGGTTCGAGACCCTGCCCGGCGTCCTCCTGGCCTTCGCCGTGCCCGTCGTGGCCCTGGTCGCGGTGGCCCGGCTGCGCTGGCCGCAGCGCGTCCTGTGGGGCGGGCTGGCGGTGCTGTCAGTGGCGATCATGGTGGGCTCCAACCCCAGCGCCCTGGGCGGCCGGTCGCCCCTCGGGCGCCTGCTCCTGGAGGTCTACGACCGGGTGCCGTCGCTGGCCTCGTTCCGCACCACCTACAAGGCCGGGAGCGGGCTGCTCGTCGCCGTCGCCGTCCTCGCCGCCACCGGCGCCTCGGCCTGGGGCACGGCGCTCGCCCGCCGCGACACCCGTCTGCGCCACGTCCCGCTCGCCGCCCTCGCCGTGGTGGTGCTGGCCACGGCGATCCCTCTCTGGTCGGGGCGGCTCTACGCCGACGACCGCCAGGTCGAGGCCATCGCCCCCCACTGGATCGAGGCCGCCGACTGGATCGAGTCGCAGCCCGGCGACGCCCGGGTGCTGGTGCTGCCAGGCTCGACCCAGACGGCCTACCGCTGGGGCTGGGTCGGCGACGACATCCTCGACACCCTCTTCCGCCGGCACCCCAACGTGGTGCCGACCAACTTCCCGGTGAGCACCCCGCTCACGGCCGACATCGTCGATGCCCTCGCCCGCCGGCTCGACGAGGGCCGGCTCGACGCGGCCGAGCTGGCCGCGGTGGCGCGCCGGCTCGGCGTGGGCTGGGTGATCGTCCGCAACGACCTGGACTGGGCCCGGCTGCGCGTCCCCCGCCCCGACGACCTGACGGCCCTCCGCGACTCCGAGGACCTCCCCCTGGTCGAGACCTTCGGCGAGCCGGGCGAGGACACGACGGCCGCCGCCGACGACTCTCGGGTCGCGGCTCGGGAGGCCGAGCTGCCGCCGCTCGAGGTCTACGAGGTCCCCGGGGTCGAGGGCCACCAGCCCCTGGCCCGTTCCGCCGAGGCCCCGCTGCTGGTCGAGGGCGGGGGCGATGCCTGGCCGGTGCTGGCGGACCTCGGCCTCCTCGACGACGAGCGACCCCTCGCCTTCGCCGGCTCGCGGACCGACTCCGATCTGGCCGATGCCCTCACCGCCGGGTCGCCGCTCGTCGTCACCGACACCAACCGGCGCCGGCTCACGCTCATCCGTGGCCCCGGTCCGGTCGCCTCCGAGGTGCTGCCGGCCGAGGGCGATCCCGGCCCCGTCTCGCCCGCCGACCTGTTCGGCCGGTCCGGCACCCAGACGGTGGCGACCTACGGCGACGCGGTCGCCATCGAGACCACCGGCGAGGCCGGCCTCGGCGGGGCGACGCCGTGGTTCCGCCCCGCCAACGCCTTCGACCGCGACCTGGCCTCGTCGTGGCGCACCGGCGGCCAGCGCGACCCCGTCGGCGACGCCGTCACCCTCACGCTGGCCGAGAGCCACCCGATCAGCCGCGTCGCCGTCACCCCGGTCCGGCCCGATGGCCGCCTGCGGCGGGTGACCGCGGTCGACGTGGTGGCGGGCGGCCAGACCCGACGGGTCGAGCTGGGCCCGTCCGGCGAGGGGGTGGCCACGTGGGCCACGCCGGTCGACGCCGACGAGGTCGAGATCCGGATCGCCGCCGTCGAGGGCGACGGCAACGCCGCCGTCGGGCTGGCCGAGGTCGCCGTCGAGGGGGTCGACGCCCAGGAGCGGATCGTCCTGCCCACCCGGGCCACCGACACCTCCGAGGCCGCGTCCGCCCCGATCGCCTACGTCCTGACCCGCTCGGGGGTCGAGCAGGTCGTCGAGCAGGCCCGCTTCGAGGAGGAGCGGGTGCTGCGCCGCCAGCTCGACGTGGCGGGCGACCGCAGCCTGGAGATGACCGGTGTGGTCCGGGGCGGGCGGGACCTGCCGGACCAGGCCGTCGACGCCATCGTGGGCGGCGAGATCGGGGCCTGGGGCTCGTCCCGGCCCACCCTCCCGTCCGAGGGCCGCGGCGGTCTCGCCCTCGACGGCGACCCGGCCACCGGCTGGGTCGGGCGGGCCGGGAAGGGCGAGCAGCTGACCGTGCGCTTCCCCACCCGGGACGTGGCCACGGTGACCGTCCGGGTCGGGGGCGGCGCCTCCGACGTCCCCCTCGACGAGGTGCTGGCGACGGTGGGCGACGACGACCCGCAGCCCGTCGCCCTGACGCCCGAGGAGGGCTGCGACACCGGGTGCGACCGCGTCGGCACGGTCACCCTCGACGCCGGTCCCCAGGAGCGGGTCGTGGTGCGCATCCCGGTCGACGACCCCGGCTCGCGCCGGGTGCGGATCCTCGAGGTCGAGGTCGACGGGGCCGACGGCCCGCTGCCCCGGGTGTCGGAGGGGCCGGGCGACGGCGAGGGGTGCGGCACCGGCGTCGTCGCCGTGGACGGCGAGCCCGTGCCGTTGCGGTTGGCCGACGCCGAGGGCGCCGACGCCCTCGACGGCGAGGCCGTGTCCGTGCGGGCCTGCGACCCGGTCGCCCTCGACGCCGGCACCCACACCGTCGACGCCCTCGCCGGCGCCCGGGTCGACACCCTGGTCCTGGCCACCGACGACGTCGTCACCGACCCGGCCGACGGCGCCGTCACCGGGCGCGCCGCCGCCCGGGGCCCGGGGCGGCTCGACGTGGTCGTGGAGGGCGACGAGCCCGCCGTCGTCGTGACCGGCCAGTCCTACGACGCCGGGTGGACGGCGACGATCGACGGTCGCTCGCTCGGCACCCCCGCCGAGCTCGACGGCCAGGCCGGCTGGGTCGTCCCCGCCGGCGCCGACCGCCGGGTCGAGCTGCGCTTCGCCCCCCAGGGCACCTATCGCGTCGCCCTGGCCCTCAGCGCCCTGGGGGTGGCGGTGTGCCTCGTGCTCCTGCTCCGCCCCGTCCGCCGCATACGACAGGATGACGAGACATGACGTCCACGACCACCCCTTCGGCCGAGGCCGCAACCTCGGATCCGGTGACCGGGGAGCCGCTGGCCGGCTTCGCCCTGCGGGCCGTACCCCTCGCCGCCGCCGGGTGGCTGCTCGGCGGCTGGGTCGGTCTGGCCGCCGCCGCGGTCGGCGTGGCGTCGACGTTCCGGCGCCCGCCCACGCTCGTCGCCCTCGCCGCCCCCGTGGCGCTCGTCGTGGCCGCCCTGGCCACCGTGATCGAGGTGCCCGTCGACGGCGACGCCCTCCGCTCCAGCTTCGCCGACGACCGGCCCACCGCCGCCACCGCCGGTCTGGTGGCGGCCCTCTTCGCCCTGACCGCGGTCGTCACCCTGGCGGTGCGCGACCGAGCCCCCCTCCCGGTCCCCGCCGACGAGGCGGCCGGCTCAGACTCCGCCCGCCTCGACCGCGCGGCCGTCACCGCCCGGGTCACCGAGTGGGCGCCGCTCGCCGGGATCGTCCTGGCCGCCGCCCTGGCGCTCGCCGTGCTCGCCCCCGGTCTCCCGGCCGCCACCGACGAGGTGGCCGCCAACGTGCGCCTGGGCCGGGGCTGGGGCACCACCGAGGAGGGTGTGGTCGTCGTGGACGGCACCGAGCCCCCGCTCGCCGTGGTCGTCGGGGCCGTGGCCCCCGGCGGGGCCCGGGCGTGGACCGCCCTGGCCGGGTCCGGCGCCGCTCTCGCCGCCGCCGTGTTCGTCGCCCGCCGGGCGGGGCGCCGGGCCGTGCTGCTGGCCGCGGCCGCCACGGCCCTCGGGCTCGTGGTCGTCCGGGCCGACCTCGCCGGGGCCCTGGCCGCCGTCTTCGTCGGCGCCGCCCTCCTCGCCGGCGACCCCGACGGTCGCACCCCCCTCTCGGCCGCCCTGGCCGGGGCCGCCTACGGCGCCGCCGTGCTCGCCTTCCCCGTGCTCGGACTGGCCCTCCCGCTGGTGGTGGCGGCCCTGGCCGTCGACCCCCGCACCCGCGCCGTCACCGTCGGCCACGGCGTGGCCGGGCTGGCGGGCGCCGTCGTCGTGGTAGCGCCGTGGCAGCGGTGGCTGGTCGAGCGGTTCTCGACCTGGTCACCCGCCGCCGAGGTGACCGTCCCCCCGTCCAGCCTCCTCGCCGTCCTGGTGATCCTCGCGGTGGTGCTCCTCGCCCCTCAGACGACGGCCCAGGCCGACCCGACCTGATCTCCCGCGGAGGACGGACCGCCCGGCGCAGCCGCTGGGGGTGCGGGGGGTCTCCCCCCGCAGAGGAGCCGTGTCGGCGAGGAACGAGCCGTCCGGCTCCGGAGGGACCTTCAGCGCCGAGCGCAGCGAGGCACGAGCAGTTCGAAGGAACGGAGTGAGCGCCAGCGAACGAGTGACTGAGAAAACGCAGAAGGCCGGCCCCCATTGGGCCGGCCTCCGTGCAGAGCGGGTGGGTCAGGCGATCCGGCGGCGCTTGCTGCCGTAGACGGCGGCGGCACCGAGGATCACCACGGCGGCGCCGAGGGTCACCATCGGGGTGGCGTCGAAGCCCGTGCGGGCCAGCGGGTTAGTGCCACCGGCGACGTTGTTGCCGTTGTTGTTGGCGCCAGTGTTGCCGACACCGCTGCCGTCGATCACCGTGATCGGGCCGGTGGCGGTGAGAGTGCCGGACGTGGCGGTGATGTCGTACTCGGCGGGAGCGACGTTCGGGACGGTGAAGTCGTCGGCGAAGGTGCCGTCGGCGTTGACGTCGGTGCTGCCGATGTTCACGTCGGCCAGGACGAACGACACAGTGTCGGCGGAGGCCCGAGCAGCCTGGGTCGACTCCTCGGAGATGAGCCCAGTGATGCGGATCACCTGGCCGGCGCGGACCGTGCGCGGGTACTCGAAGGTGAGCGTCTCCTCGGTGCACGGCGGGCCGAAGTAGCCACCGCACTCCTGGGCGTTCGCCGTCGAGCTCGTGAGGAACAACGTTCCCACCAGCACACAGATACCAGCGACCGCCTTGATGGTCCGGCGCATGTGGAACTCCCTTTTCGATCCCCAGAATGAACTGCGGGCACCCTAGGTGGCGAGGACGTCCCTGGTCAACCACCCTCACCCGTCCGGGCGTCAGCCACTGCCACCACCGGCGCGGGTGGTTCGCACCCGCCGGAGGCACACGCCGGCCAGGACCACCGCGGCCAGGTCGGCGAGGAGCACGGCGACCGCCCCCGGGTACCACGCGGTGCGCCCGCCGGCGGGCAGCTCGAGGAGGCCATCGGCGCTGGTGCTGGCCTCACCGGCCCGGCGCCAACCGCCGCTCCCCGGGGCCGCGACCAGCACCGCGTCGGGGTCGGTCCGCAGCAGCGGGGCCACCGGCCGGTCGACCTCCGCCGGCTCGCCGTCGGCCACCCGGCGCGCCGGCGCCCACCCGGGCACCTCGTGCAGGCTGATGTCGGAGGTGACCACGACCGGGCGCAGACCCGGCGGGGGCGGGGCCGACGGGTCGACCCGCCGCCCGACCAGGGGCACCTCCACGACCCAGCGCACGCCGAGGGCGACGAGGTCGTCGTGCACGTCCTCCCCCGCGACCAGCCGCTCGGCCACGGCCGCGGCCCGTCCCTCGCGGTCGTCGGATCGCTCCCGACGCCCGTCGCCGAACCCCGGGTCGCTCGAGGCCAGGACATCGCCACCGAGGTAGACGGCCAGGGGCTGGGCCACGGGCCGGCCGTCGGTGACGGCGAGGCCGGGATAGGACTGCCACGGCAGGACGAGCACCGTCCCCGGGTCGTGGTGCACGGCGGCGCGCACGTCCGACCACGCGGGGGGCAGGTCGACGGGGTCGAGGGCGCCCCCGACGCCCCAGAGCGCCGGGCCCGCGCCCAGCACGGCCAGCACGAGGGGGACGGCGGTCACGACCGGCCGGAGGCCCGGGCCCACCCGACGGGCCAGGGCATCGGCTCCGATGGCGGCGGCGGGCGCGGCCACCACCACCCAGAGGGCGAGGAGGCGCTGGCCCTCGCGGACCGCGGCGCCGACGGGGGTGTCGACCACCGCCTCGACGACTCCGTCGAGGCCGGGCACGGCAGAGGCCAGAGCGCCGAGGAGGCCGACCCCGGCCACCAGGGCGACCGGGGTGCGCACGGCGTCGGGCAGGCGGCGCCACCCGACGACCGCCAGGCCGGCGAGCACCAGCCCGGCCACCGCCACCTCCCAGCCCTGGGCGCCGCCGATCTGGGAGGGCGTCCGCCAGAACCCGTGCCCGGCGAGGAGCCGCAGCGCCCCACCCGGGCCGGACAGGTCGGTCGGGAAGTCGCCGGCCGAGGCGATGTCGGTGCCCTGGGCCGCCACCACGACGGTCGGCACGAGCCACGGCCCCTGGGCGACCAGCACCCCCAGCGCGGCCCGGAGGGCCGGACCCCGCGCCCGCCAGGCCCGGGTGCCCACCAGCCCGCACGCGACCACCGGCAGGGCGACGGTGCCCCCGAAGGGTCCGGCCAGACCGAGGGCGAGCGCCCACGCCACCGTCCGGGCCGGGCGGTCGGCCGGGCGCAGGAGCGCGGGCAGGGCCCATGGCAGCACGGCCAGGGCGAAGGTCATGCCGAGGTGGCCGGCGCCCAGCCGGGTCGTGGCGAACGGGCCGATGCCGGCGATCAGCCCCGCCCC
>DASVEC010000248.1:0-2332 GCA_036380755.1 Iamia sp.
GGCACCTGCGTGCCGAGCCCCCGTCTCAGGTCATGCGGTTCCGTTCTCGTCGCCTAGGCGGCGAGGCCCCAGTTCTGCATGTTGTTGAACGGCCCGAGGATGGCGTTGTCGCCCACCGGGCCGACGATGTTGTCGCTCCACAGCAAGATGTTGGGCAGCGGGTCGACGGGCAGCGAGGCGACGTTCTCGGCCAGGAGGTCCTGGGCCTCGGCGCCGGCGGCCTGGCGCTCCTCCTCGTCCAGGCTGGACTCGACCGTCTCCAGGAGCGGATCGAGATCCGGGATGTTGGTGCGGGTCCAGTTCTGACCGCTGAACTCGTTCTCGGCGCTCGGGATGTTCTTCGAGCAGAACAGGTTGCAGTTGCTCGGGTCGAGCGAGGTCAGCACCTGGGCGTAGAGGCCCAGCTGGTAGTCGCCGTTCGGGAGGGTCTCACCGAAGAAGGTGCCGGCCTCCTGGTTGGCCACCGTGATGTTGAAGCCGGCCTCGCCGGCCTGCTCGATCACGATCTCCTGGGTGCGCTCACGACGGGCGTTGCCGGCCGTCGTGATGAACTCGATGTCGGCCTGCTGGCCGTCCTTCTCCCAGAAGCCGTCGGCGTTCTTCTCCCAGCCGTCCTCGGTCATGAGCGAGTCGACCTGCTCGAGGTCCAGCGTGTAGTCGGCGAAGGCCTCCTCGTTCGTGTACGGGGCCATGATCGGCGGGTCGAGGGCGTTGGACGCCTCGGTCACGTCGATGCCACCGAAGAGGGCCTCGACGATGGCGTCACGGTCGAGGCTGTAGGCGAAGGCCTGGCGCACGGCGACCGAGTCGAACGGGGCCACCGAGTTGTTCATCCACAGGGCCTCGATGTTGCCCGTGTTGGCGGTGAAGCTGTTGTTGCCCAGATCGCCACCGGCGTTGATGCTGTCGATCACGTCGAGCTGCGGCTGCGGGTAGATCGCCTCGACCTCACCGGCCTGGTAGGCCTGGAACTCGGCGGCCGTGTCGGTGACGAACCGGAACGTGACCGAGTCCAGCTTGGGCACGTCGCCCCAGTAGTTCTCGTTGGGGACGAGCACGACCTCGGAGCCCTTGTTCCAGGCCTCGATGATCCAGGGGCCACCGGAGAACGTGTAGCCGTTGACCATCTCGGCGTTGCGGTCCTGGCCCTCGAGGATGTGCGACGGGTAGATGCCGTAGCCACCGCCGAAGAGGCCCTTCCAGCCGGCGTAGGGGGTCTCGTAGGTGACCACCGCGACCTTGGGGTCGCTGTCGTCGACGGACTCGATGTTGGCGTAGCCCGTGGTGTCGTAGATGTCCTCGCCCGTGGCGATCTGCTCCCACGTGTACTTGAAGTCGCTGGAGGTGATGGGCTCGCCGTCGTTCCAGACGGCGTCCTCGCTGATCGTGTAGGTGACGACCTGCTGGGGATCAGTCACGAGCTCGGGCTCCCCGTCGAGGAGGATGCTGGGCTCGTAGGTGTAGGTGTCGTCGTCCTGGAGGACCGGGTCGAAGGCACGGGGCATGGTGTTGACGTTCATCGTCCAGTAGCCCCAGCTGGCGCCGGCGCAGCTGGAGATCCAGTCGGCGCAGTCCGGCTCCTGCTCGGCACCGAGCACGAGGTCACCACCCTCGGGGATCTCCTCATCCGGGATGGTGGTCGTCTCCTCCGTGTCGCCGTCTTGGTTGCCGCCGGTGGCGTCGTCGCCACCGTCGTCATCGCTGCCACCGCACGAGGCGGCGAGCAGGGCGAAGCCCAAGAGCAGGGCCAGGAAAGAGAGCAACCGTCGGCTGCGAACCATGTGGGGTCTCCTCAGTGGGATGCGGGGGTGACCGGCATCGGGTCCGAGGCGGGCCCGCCGGTGCTGTTGGTCGCCGGAGGGGTGGGGACACCTACCCGGCGATCGGTCGAGCAAGGTACCACACCACTGGTCAAGTGGGTCATGGTGTCGGCCACCTGACCAGCAAGACGCTCAAGCGGCGGGGTGACGGGCGTTACGCCCGTGTTTCGGATCGGTGACCGTCCCGGGGGGAGCAGGCAGGGACCGGCCCCCCTCCTACCCCGCCTGGTAGCGGACGATGCCCGCGAAGTCCTCGGCGTCGAGCGAGGCGCCGCCCACCAGGGCGCCGTCGATGTCGGGCTGGGCCATCAGCTCGGCGGTGTTGGTGGGCTTCACCGAGCCGCCGTACTGGATGCGCAGGCCGGCCCCGGCGGCGTCGCCGTCCGCCCGGTGCCGATGGCCCAGATGGGCTCGTAGGCGATGACGAGGCCGGCGACGGTCTCCGCCGGCAGGCCCGCCAGCCCGGCGCGCACCTGGCCGTCGACCTTCGCCTCGGTGCTGCCCGCCTCCCG
>DASVEC010000249.1:0-8756 GCA_036380755.1 Iamia sp.
CGATCTTGCGGCGGAGGTTCTTGATGTGGGCGTCGACCGTTCGCTCGTAGGTCTCGCCGTCGGTGCCGTGGATGGCGCTGAGCAGCTGGGCCCGGGTGAACACCCGCCCGGGCTGGCGGGCCAACGCCACCAGCAGATCGAACTCCGTCGCCGTCAGATCGACGCCGCGATCGTCCACGGTGACCTGACGGCGGGCGGTGTCCACGACGACGTCGCCCACCACGAACCGCTCCCGCTCGCCCTGTGGACCCTCGGTGCGCCGCAGCACGGCGCGCACGCGGGCCAGAAGCTCTCGGGGACTGAACGGCTTGACCAGGTAGTCGTCCGCTCCGAGCTCGAGCCCCAGGACCCGATCGGCCTCCTCGCCCCTTGCGGTCAGCATGATGATCGGCACGGCCGAGCCGCGGCGCACCTCGCGAGCCACGTCGAGACCGTCCATTCCGGGCAGGCCCAGGTCCAGGACCACCAGGTCGGGTGGGCGCGACCGGGCCGACGCCACCGCGTCCAGGCCATCGGCCGCGGTTGACACCGAGTAGCCGGCGTTGCGCAGGTAGTCCCCCACGACCTCGACGAGCTTGGGCTCGTCGTCCACCACGAGCACGTTCTTGCTCACCTGTTCATCCTCTCGTCGGCCCTTCGAATCCGCATGCGCTCTTCACGAGCGATTCATCTGGTGGGCCGAGAGTCGCCGGCATGGATGCCCACACCACCCTCGTCCAGCCCGTCCTGGGGACCGTTCTCGCGGCCAGCACGGGGCGCCTCGGTGCCTCCGCGGCCGGTGCCCTCGGGCTGATCAGCCTGGTCGTCGGCGGCCTGGCCGTGGCCCGCGCCCGCTCGGAAGGGAGCGGCGGCACGGGACCGAGAGGAGCGACCGTCGCCATGGCGCTGGGGACGGTCGGCGTCCTCGGCGGCGGTGTCGTGGTGGCCACCGCGGATGGTGGCGTGGGCACGGGAAACGGGCTCGGCGGGGCGGTCGTGGCGGTCGTGCTCGGGCTCATCGGCATCGCCCTCGGTGGCCTGGCCCGGTTCCGCAGTCGAGTCCCGAGCCCCGCGTGATCATGGTGCGGCGGCGGGTCGGAACAGCTCGATCAGGTTGCCGGAGGGGTCGATGGCGAGGACCTGGGCCCCGCCGGGACCGGTCACGATCTCGTTGCGGAAGCCGACGCCCTCCTCGGTGAGACGGGCGACCTCGCCCTCGACGTCGTCGACGATGAGGTGGATGCGGTTCCAGCCTCCGGGGCCAGGGCGCTCGCCGTCGGTCATCGCCCGGCCCGCCGAGCTCGACGGACCGGAGAGCAGCAGCCGCAGGTTTCCTCGGGTGACGTCGGCGAACGCCGGGCTCGAGATGCCGACGGTGAAGCCGAAGTGGCGCGTGTAGAAGTCCACGCTCTCGGCGACGTCGTCGACGAGGTAGCGCACGTTCACGATGTCCGGGTCCGACACGGTGGGTCCTTTCGTTGGTCAGGCGGTGAGATCCGCGAGCAACAGATCGACGCGGTCATCGATCTCGGCGGCGACGCCGTCGAACGCGGCGCGCAACGTCTTCTCGCCCTCGCCGGCCGCAGCCGGGTCGGCGAGGCTCCAGTGCGCCGTGATCGGCGCACCGGGGAAGTCGGGGCACACCTCGCGCACCTTGTCGCAGAGGGTGATCACCCGATCGAACCGCGACCGGGTGAAGCGCGTCAGCGGCTTCGTCTGGCGATCGCCGATGTCGATGCCCCGCTCGGCCATGACCCGCACCGCCTGCGGGTGGAGTGACTTGGGATGGCTGCCCGCGCTGCGTGCTTCGACGGCGCCCGCCGAACGGTGTTCGACGAGAGCCTCGGCCATCTGGGACCGGGCGCTGTTGCCGGTGCACAGGAACAGCAGCCGCGGTCGCGCGGCACGCGGCCCGTGACCCCGTCGTGGCGCAGGAGCGGGCCCCGGGTGCAGCAGACCGCCGGCCTCGGCCAACAGACCCCGGCACCGTGTCAGGTCGGCCCGGTAGTAGACGTCGCGACCGTCGGCGGAGCTGCGCCGGGCACTGACGAGGCCGGCCCGCCGCAGCTCCCCGAGGTGGTACGAGACCAGGTTCTGCGGCTTGCCGATGAGGTCCACCAGCTCGCCGACCCGACGGTCACTGCGGCCCAGCTCGACGACCACCTGCCACCGCACCGGCTCGGCCAGGAGCCGGAGGATCTCCGGCGGCAGAGGTCGATCCATGGGCTCAGTTGTATCAGTCTTGGTTGATTCAATACAAGATGGTGGATCACGCCTGGCCGGGTCGGAGGTCGACCCTGCGGAGGAGCTGGGCGTTGAGGGCCACCACGATGGTGCTGAGGCTCATGAGGATCGCGCCGACCGCCGGTGAGAGGGTGACTCCGGCGAAGGCGAGCACCCCTGCCGCGAGGGGGATGGCGAAGAGGTTGTAGCCAGCGCCCCAGGCGAGGTTCTGGATCATCTTCCGGTAGCTCGCACGGGAGAGGCGGATGACGCCCAGGACGCTGCGGGGATCCGACGAGGCGAGGACGACGCCGGCGGACTCGATGGCGACGTCGGTGCCGGCTCCGATGGCGAGGCCGACGTCGGCGCGGGCGAGAGCGGGGGCGTCGTTGACGCCGTCGCCGACCATGGCGACCTTGAGGCCGCGGGCCTGGAGGTCGGAGACGGCCTTGTCCTTGTCCTCGGGGAGGACCTCGGCGAAGACCTCGTCCAGGCCGAGATCGCGACCGACCGCCTCGGCGACGGGCGTGGCGTCGCCGGTGATCATCACGGCCCTGACGCCCATGCGGTGCAGCTCGTCGATGGCCTCGCGGGACTCGGGGCGGACCTCGTCCTCGAGGGCCATGGCGCCGATGATCGTGCCCTCTTCGATGAGGTAGAGGACGGCGGCACCTCGGCCGCTCCACTCGGACACGGCCTCGTCGAGCTCGGCCGGGACGTCGAGGCCGGCCTCGCGGAGGAGCGCCGGTCCACCGACCTGGTACGTCCGTCCGTCGACCTGGGCGGAGACGCCGCGTCCGGTCGTGGACCGGAAGTCGCTCGCCGTGGGCAAGGATCCGGCCTCCTTGGCGGCGCCGACGATGGCGCGAGCGAGCGGGTGCTCGGAGTCGGTCTCGACCGCACCGGCGATGCGCAGGACGTCGTCGCCGTCGCGACCGACGCCCTTGACGTCGCTGACGATGTGCTCGCCCTTGGTGAGCGTGCCGGTCTTGTCGAACAGCACCGCATCGATCGAGCGCATGCGCTCGAGGGCGAGGCGGTCCTTGACCAGGATCCCGGCCTTGGCCGACACCGAGGTCGACAGCGAGATCACGAGCGGGATGGCGAGCCCGAGGGCGTGGGGGCAGGCGATCACCAGCACGGTGACGGTGCGGACGAGTGCCTCGTTGGTGTCACCGACGAGGCTCCAGGCGATCACCGTGGCGATGCCGCTGGCCACGGCGACGTAGAAGAGCATGGCCGCGAACCGATCGGCCAGCGCCTGGGCCCGGGAGCGGGACGCCTGCGCCTCGGCGACCAGTCGCCGGATGCCGGCGAGGGCGGTGTTCTCGCCCACGGCCGTCACCCGCACTCGGATCGACGAGTCGGTGGCGACGGTGCCGGCGACGACCCGATCGCCTTGCTCCTTGGCCACGGGGCGGGACTCGCCGGTGACCAGGGACTCGTCCAGCTCGGCGGAGCCTTCGACGATGTCGCCGTCGGCGGGAACGCGTCCGCCGGACCGGACCAGCACGACATCGCCGCGAGCGAGGTCGCCGATGGGGACGGACTCGACACCGTCGTCGGTGACCCGCTCGGCCTCGTCGGGGAGCAGCTCGGCCAGAGCGGCCAGGGCCCCCTGGGCCTGGCCGATGGCCTTCATCTCCTGCCAGTGGCCCAGCAGCATGATCGTGACGAGCGTGGCGAGCTCGAACCACAGGTCGACATCGATGATCTCCAGCTCGGTGGCGACCGAGGCGCCGAAGGCCACCAGCAGGCCCATCGAGATGAGGAGCATCATCCCGGGCTTGCGGTCCTTCAGCTCGGCCCAGCCACCCTCGAGGAACACCGGCCCGCCGTAGAGGAACACGGCGGCGCCGAAGATCGGGGCGACCCAGTCGTCGCCGCTGAAGCTCGGCGCCGAGTAGCCCAGCCAGTCCTGGACCATCTGGCTGTAGATCACCGCCGGGATCGTCAGGACCAGGCTGATCCAGAACCGCCGCCGGAACATCTCGGCGTGGTCGGCGTGCCCGCCATGCGCCGAGCTCGTGTGAGTGACCTCGGGATGTGCATGCGTCGTCGCCATGGTGGGCCTCCTTCACATCCCTCCAACATACCCCCCAGGGGTATATTCCGGCCGTCGCCGAACATCTGCTGGCGGACGTACGGCCAGCAGGCGACCGCCACCAGCGCTGGATCACCGATGACCTCGCCCTCAGCCCGCCCGACGCCAGGCAGGCGGACCTACCGCCCGACGATGACCTCAGCGAGCGCCGCCGGCGGGTCAGCCGGCGCCTGGACGCCCTCGAGCGCCGGCCGCCGCGAACCATCGACGACGACATCGGGCTGGGCCTGTGAGCCAATCGTCCGACTTTGTCGTGCGCAATGTCGTGCTCGCGATCGTGACCGCACGATGTCGCAGGTCTCGGGACCGCCGTCAGGCTGAGGGGGCGGCGCCGAGGGCGACGGGCTCGCTGGTGGCGGGGGCGCAGCACTGGACGGCCTCACCCTCGGTGTGGACGGTGTTGGTCATCTGCTCGGCGTCGGCCTTCTTCACGTAGACCTCCCACCGCGCACCGTCGGGGTCGTGGACCCACGTCTCGGTCTTCTCGGCGAAGCAGCAGGTTGTGTCGTCGACCCCGGTGGTCTCGAGCCCCTCGGTGGACATGCGGGCCTCGGCCTCCCGGACCTCGGCCCCGGTCTCGACCTCGATGCCGAGGTGGTTCAGGGTGCCGCCGCCCTCGCCCTCGAACAGCACGAGCTTGAGGGGCGGGTCGGCGATGGCGAAGTTGGCGTAGCCGGGCTTGCGCTTGGCCGGCTCGGTGCCGAACAGCTTCGAATAGAAGGCGACGCCCTCGTCGATGTTCGAGACGTTGATGGCGAGCTGGACACGGGACATGGCGGTTCTCCTGGTAGATTCGGACTTGTCGATGGATTGACTCTCGCGAATGGATCGACAGATGTCAATGTCAAAGCTCGAAGATGCCTCCACGGCTCCGACCAAGGCTGGCTTCTGCTGCGTTCCGCTGCTGGAGGCGCCGCTCGATGTCGACCAGGCCGAGGAGCTGGCAGCCGCCTTCTCGGCGCTCGCCGATCCCGTTCGCCTCCGGCTGCTGAGCCTTGTGGCCGAGGCCGGCGAGGTGTGCTCGTGCGACCTGATGGAGCCGCTGGGCAAGTCGCAGCCGACGGTCAGCCATCACACCAAGATCCTCTCCGAGGCCGGGCTGATCACTGGCGAGAAGCGCGGTCGCTGGGTCTGGTGGTCCGTTGTCCCCCGCCGCCTCGACCAGCTCCGGGGCGCTCTCGGCCGCTGAGTCCGAGGGTCAGGCGGCGGCCAGCGCGGCCGGCCGATCGGTGGTGAGGTCGAGGGCGGTGGCGATGAGCTGATCGACCTCGCAGGTTGTGGTCTGGAGGTCGAGGATGACCCCGGTGGCACCGATCTGGCGGGCGCGATCGATGTCGCCAGCGACCTGGTCCGGTGTCCCGGTGAACGAGGGCCGGTCGGACCCGAGGCGGACGTCGGTGAAGGTGGGGTCGGCGCGCACGACCAGCTGGAGGTCGTCGGGGTTTCGGCCGTGGCGGGAAGCGGCGGTGCGCAGGGAGTCCCAGGTCGTCGCCGTCTCGTCGAGCCCGAGGCCGAACGGGAGCCAGCCGTCGGCGCGGCGGGCGATGCGATCCAGTCCGGGCGGGCTGAAGGTCGCCAGCAGTATGGGCGGGCCGGGGCGTTGCACGGGCTTGAGGCCCATGACGCTCCGGGTGATGGTCTCGTGGGCGGTCGAGATGGACGTGGGTCCGGGTGCCCAGAGGGCGGCCAGGACGTCGAGGACCTCCTCGAGGCGAGATCCGCGCCCGGCCATGCGGGCGCCGACCGCGTCGAACTCGTCGACCGACCAGCCGAGTCCGAGCCCGACGGTCAACCGGCCGCGGCTCACCTGGTCGATGGCGGCGAGGCTGCGGGCGAGGAGGGCGGGCGGGTACCAGGGCGCCACGAGCACGTCGGTGCCGAGGCGGACCCGGTCGGTGACCGCGGCGGCGAGGGTGAGGGTGACGAGGGGGTCGAGCACCCGCTCCTGGACGTGGGGCAGGATCCCGTCGGCGCGGCCGGGGTAGCCGAACGAGCGGGGGGCGACGGGCGAGAGCAACCTGTCCATCGCCCACAGCGAGGCGAAGCCGGCGTCTTCGGCGGCGATGGCGGCGGCGCGGGTGGCGTCGGGATCGGCGAAGTGGCCGAGGTGGGGAAGGCCGAGGCCGATCTCCATGGGAGGTTCTCCTTCGTGCGGGGGCGGCTCGGGCCGGCACCGGTCAGGCTGCAACGCCGGTGGCGGCGGCGACGAGGGCGTCGAGGTCGGGTTGGCCGGGCAGCGGTGCGGGCTCGGCGCCGGCGAGGCCGCTCGTCATGCGGAAGGCCTCGTCGACGTTGCGTCCGGTGATCACGGGGCTGTGGCCGGAGGCGATGATCGTGGGGTCCAGGCGGGCGGTCTTGTCCACGACGGCCTCGAACTTGGCCGGGTCGACCAGCTCGTGCCAGGGGCTCACGACGCGGTTGAGGACCGAGAAGCTCTCCGCCCAGAACTCGGGATCGAGGTCGGCGACATCGTCGACGGGGACCGGGACGGCGGTGGCGAAGGCGTCGGCGGCCCACAGCACGCCGGTGATCGGGTCGAAGAGGCTCCTGGTCGTCGGCGAGTCGTAGATGGGGGGTCGGACGGCGACGAGCGTGCGGTCGCCCGCGTCGAAGGACTCGCCGTCGTTGACCCAGCGCTGCCGGGCGAGGGGCACGTCCATGTCACCGACGAGCCGCTCACCGCTGAACCAGGTGGTGACGAGCGTGGCCTGGGGGGCGGCCTCGAGGAGCGGGACGAGGTTGCCCACGTGGTCGTGGTCGTCGTGGGAGAGGAACACCCAGCGGATGTCCTCGGGCTCGACGAGCGAGAAGACGTCGTCGAGCCACCGCTCCCGGTTCCCGTAGGTGCCGGTGTCGACGACGATCGGCTCAGCGCCGCGGATCACCATCGAGTTGACGTAGACGGCGACGGGCGCCTCGCCCTCGCCGTACAGCGAGCGGATGAGGAAGGTCTCGGGGGCGATCTCGAGCGGGGCGTGGTGATGGGCGGGGGCCTTGGGGTCCATGGCGATCTCTCCTGGTCGGGCGGCCCGGTCGGGCGGCGTCGCAGGGTTCAGACGGCGGCCGTGCCGGCGGGACGGACGTTGCGTCCTTCGCGGCGCGGCGGCGTCAGCGGCGCCACGGCCGCCAGTCGGCAGTACCGATCAGCTGCGATGCCGAAGGCCACAAGGAACAGGAGCCACGTGGCGGTCCACCCCAGGACGGCGACGCCGGCACCGAGGGCGAAGGGCGCCAGTGCTCGCGCCGGCGCGGCCGAGCGCTGGACGCTCGCGCTCACGGCCGCGAAGTGGTCGACGCCCACGCCTTCGGCGACGAGGAGCGGGCGCAGGACGGTCGAGGCTCCGGACCCGGCAGCCGCCACCACGACGGCGACCAGGAGGAGCGGGATTCGGACGGTGAGGAGAGGCACGGCCAGGCCCACGCCTTGCGCGGCCGAGCACCAGACGGCGAGGTGGCCGGGCGTCCGTCGACCCACCGGTGAGAGCAGCAGGAGACGTCCGGCGACCTTGCCGAGGCCCATGACGCCGAGAACCGTGCTGGCCATGGCGAGGGTCATCCCTCGGGCGACGAGGAGCCCGACGATGTGGGTGGTGGTGCCGGTGGCGGCGACCTGCTCGACGAGCAGCGCGACTCGAAGCCGCCGGATGGGGTGGGAGTCCAGGAGGCTCGGGAGGTCCCGGGCGAACGACGAGGCGGTGACCGCTCTGGCGAGGCGCAACGTGGCATGCAGAGCGAGGGTGGTCCCGCACCCGGCCACCGCCAGGGCGACGAGGGCGAGGCGCCACCCGAGAGCCCCGACGAGGACGCTGGTCAGGGGGGCGAAGAGGGTGCTGGCGAGCCCTCCGGCGAGGGTGATGGTGGCGACGCTCCGCTGCCGCCGACTGGGGTCGAGCAGAACGACCACCGCCATCGCCGGCTCGTAGAGCGACGCGGCCATGGCCAGACCGATGAGGACCCACGCGCCGTACAAGACGACCAGGTGGTGGGATCCGGCGAAGGCCAGCAGACCCAGCGCTCCGCCGATCGAGCCCATCGACAGCACGACTCTTGGGCCGTGGCGTTCCAGCAGGCCGGTGACCGCAGGCGCGGCGAGACCCGACACCAAGAAGGCGACCGAGAAGGCGCCGGCCACCACCGGCTCGGACCAACCCGTGTCGGCGACGATGCGGGGAGAGACGACGGCGAAGGCATAGACGAGCACGCCCCACGAGACGACCTGGGCCGCCCCAGGGTGAGGGTCGTCCAACGGAGCGCCGACGACCCCCACCCCCGTGGTCCGACGTCAGGCGCAGCAGGCATCGGCGCCGACCGCGGCGTGAGCCGGCGCCGTGCGGTCGAGCGAGCAGACCCCGGTCTCCGGGAGGATCAACTGCACGTCCGCGGCCGCCGCCTCGTCGCCGGCCAGCGCGGCCACGATGGAGCGCACCTGCTCGTACCCGGTGGCGAGCAG
>DASVEC010000250.1:0-3664 GCA_036380755.1 Iamia sp.
GCCGCCGAGTAGGCCGGGTCGACGCCCACGGTGACGCCCTCGCGCTCGAGCCCCAGCACGAGGCCGAAGGCCAGGCCACCGAGGTAGACGGGATCCTCCCAGCGCACGAGGTAGGTCCGGTCGACGTCCACCGCGTCGACGGCCTGGCGGGACAGCTCGGCCTCGGTCCGCCACGAGTTCTCGTAGGGGATCTCCTGGCCGGCCACCCGGACGGCCATGGCCACGCTGAGGACGGCCACCGCGCCGAGGGCAGCCGGCCGGAGGAGCGGCGGGACGGCCACCGGGCGCCGGGAGCGGGCCAGGACGAGGAGCCCCCAGCCGAGGGTGAAGACCTCGAGGGCGACGAGGGCCACGATCCAGCGGAAGGTGTAGAGGAACAGGGCCCCGAAGACGCGCGACACGGCGATGGTGCCCACCACCAGGGCGAGGGCGATCACGGCGTTGAGCCGGGTCAGGGTGACGTCGAGCCGGCGGACCGCGACGGCCACGGCCACGGCGGCCCAGACCAGCACCAGGGCCAGCCCGGGCAGGATCGAGCCGCTCACGCCAGTGGAGGCCGCCACCCACGGGCCCGCCGGGTTCGACGCCTGCAGCACGGCCTCGACGCCGTTCCCCGGACCGATGACCTCCTCGTCCGGGTCGCCGAAGTGCTCGAGCAGGATGTCGACGTTGCTGGGGTCGTGCCGCACCAGGTCGACGAGCGGTCCGCTCCACAGCGCCAGCCCGACGACCACGGCCACCGGGATCGGAGCGAGCTCGCGCCAGGACCGGTCCGAACCCGACCGCCACCAGCGCCACACCAGCGCGACCAGCGCCACCAGCACGAGCGGGGGGACGAGTGGGGCGTAGCCGACGTGGCCCTGGAGGGCGTAGCTCGCCGCCGCCACGGCCAGCACCAGTGGCCAGCGGGCGCCGTCGAGCACGGCCCAGGCCGACAGCACCAGCAGCGTGAACGGCACCAGGGCCACCCACGGGTTCCAGGGCTGGCTCAGCACGTCGAGGCCGTAGCCGCCCACGAGCACGAGCGTCACGGCGCCGTACCAGAGGGTGAGCCCCCGGCCGACCCGGCGGGCCACCAGCGCCACCGACGCGGCCAGACCGGCCACGTTCACCAGCGCCGTCGCCGCCTCGAAGGCCCACGACGACCCGCCCAGCAGGCGGTACAGCGGCCACGTGGCCCAGAACATCAGCGGACCCGGGTGGTTCCCCTGGGTGCCGTCGTCGGCGATGATCCGGCCGGCCGCCCCGACCAGGGGGACGTCGCCCGGCAGCGAGAGCATGCGCAGCTCGGCCTGGGCCTGGTCGCCCGTCGGGTACCACGTCCGCTGGGCCAGGGCCACGACGAGGACGAGCACCGGCAGCACGACCAGCGCCGCCACCACCCACCACGGCGGCCACCGCCGGGACGGGGTGGCCTCGTCGCCGGCAGACATCAGTGCGTGATCTTGCCTGCCCGCGCCCTCACCTTGAGCAGGATCCAGAGAGCGGCGACGCCGTCGGTCCACTGGATCTTCTTGCCCTCCTCGCGACCGCGGGCCTTGTAGGAGATCGGCACCTCGAAGATGCGCTCGCCCCGGGCGAGGAGCTTGCCGGTGAGCTCGGCCTCGATGCCGAAGCCGTTGCTCTTCAGCTTCGCCTCGCGCCACATGTGCGTGGGGGCCAGCTTGAGACAGGTCTCGACGTCGGTGAGCCAGGCGTCGAACAGCATCGACGCCCAGAGGGCGACCATCTTGTTCCCGAGCACGAACCAGAAGGAGTAGGCGGCGTGGCCGCCGTAGGAGCGGGCCCCGTAGACGACGTTGGCCTCACCCGACAGCGCCGGCTGGCACAGCGAGGGGATGTCGGCCGGGTCGTACTCGAGGTCGGCGTCGAGGATGGTGAGCAGGTCGCCGCGGGCCTCGTCGAAGCCCCGGACCAGCGCCGCCCCCTTGCCCTGGTTGGGCTCCTGGCGGAACAGCCGCACCCGGTCGTCGTCGACCAGGTCCTCGATCAGCTTGGTGCAGCCGTCGGTCGAGCCGTCGTCGACGATGACCAGCTCGGTGGGGATCGGCATCTCGACGGCCAGGACCCGCTCGAGGGCCACCCGGAGGGTGGCGGCCTCGTTGTAGACCGGCATCACGATCGACAGACGCTCGTAGGAGGGGGTGCTCATCAGTAGGGCCAGACCTTCGGATCGTGGCCGAACACCCGGGTGACCTTCCCGAGGCCCACGGTGATCAGCACCTTGATGAGCACGTTCCGGGCGAACCACGGCAGCTCGAGCGACTGGTGCACGGCGTTGGCCACCCGGGCCTTGGGGCGCAGCCGTTCGCGCCGGTACTCGGTCATCGACTCCGAGCGGCCCACGTAGCGCCAGCGCCGGCCGGCGAAGAGCTCGCGGAGGATGGCCAGGGTGACGCCGATCGAGCTGAACGAGTCGTGGATCAGCATGGTGCCGCCGTCGGCCACCCGCGCTCCCCACTCCTTGATGTCGGTGCGGGCGGGGGCGTAGCGGTGGGCGCCGTCGATGTAGAGCAGGTCGATCGGGTCGTCGACGTCGCCGTGGGCGGCGTCGCTGAAGGCCCGGACGTGGCGGACCCGATCGCGCACGCCCGCCTTCTCGAGGTTGGCGTTGAACACGTCGTGGTCCTCGGCCGCCTCGTCGGCGAAGCCGTCGATCTCCTGGGGGCCGCGGTCGTTGCCGGCGTGGGGGTCGATGGCCACCAGCTCGACGGTGGACTCGGCCGCCCGGGCCAGGACGACCATCGACCGGCCCCGGAAGCTGCCGATCTCGACGATCCGGCCGCCGGGATCGACCCGGCGGGCGGAGTCCCAGAGCAGCCGGGCCTGGCCGTCGGTCATCCACCCCTCGACGTCGGCCACGTCGGCCAGGGTCGTCGGGAAGTCGGGGCTCGTGGGCTCGGTCATGCGCGGTCGGCTCGTGGGGGTCGGGGTCCGGGGACGGCGGCCAGCGAGGGCCCGGGTGATCCGCCCGCCACCAGGCCCGTGCTCTATCGTGGCGACGGCTGCCCGGAGGCGGGTGGCGGGAGCCCACCCTAGCGGTGAGCCCAGACCCGACCCATGATCCGCTGCCCCGTGCGACCCCTGTGACCACCCCCTCCGCGCCACCGCCCAAGCTCGGCGACATCGCCGCCGCCGCCGGTCTCCAGAGGGTCCACATGATCGCCTGGCGGGACCTCGACGACGTCGAGGCGGGTGGATCCGAGGTCCACGCCGCCACCGTCGCCCGGCTGTGGTCCGAGGCCGGGCTCGACGTCCTCATGCGCACGTCGTGGGCCCAGGGCCACCCCAACCACGACCGCCGCGACGGCTACGAGGTCGTCCGCAAGGCCGGCCGCTACCAGGTCTTCCCCCGCACCGCCCTGGCCGAGATCCGCAAGACCTACGGCCGGCCCGACGGCCTGGTCGAGATCTGGAACGGGATGCCCTTCTTCTCGCCGCTGTGGGCCACCGTGCCCCGGGTCGTGGTGCTCCACCACGTCCACGGCGACATGTGGAACATGGTCCTGCCGCCGAACCTGGCCAAGGTCGGCGACACCATCGAGCGGCGCCTCGCCCCCGCCATCTACCGCCGCAGCCGGATGATCACGCTGTCGCCGTCCTCGAAGGAGGAGATGGTCGAGCTGGGGTTCCGGCCCGAGCGCATCGACGTCGTCCCGCCCGG
>DASVEC010000251.1:0-8871 GCA_036380755.1 Iamia sp.
CTGCTGTTCGAGAAGCCCTCGGCCCGCACCCGCCACTCGACCGAGATGGCCGTGGTCCAGCTGGGCGGCCACCCGGTGTACGTGCGGCCCGACGAGGTCGGCATGGACACCCGGGAGACGGCCGAGGACGTGGCCCGCACCCTCTCGCAGTTCCACGCGGCCATCTGCGCCCGGGTCTTCGAGCACTCCGTGCTCGAGCGGATGGCCGGTGCCGGCAGCGTGCCCGTGGTCAACCTCCTGTCCGACGCCGCCCACCCGCTACAGGCCGTCGCCGACCTGCTGACCGTCGCCTCCGAGCGGGGCCTCAACGGTACGTCGCTGGCGTGGGTGGGCGACTTCTCCAACGTCGCCCGCTCGCTCGCCCTGGCCTCGGCCATGGTCGGCATCGAGGTCCGGGTGGCCAGCCCCGAGGGCTACGGACCGTCGCAGGACGACCTGGCCCGGGTCCGGGCCCTGGGCGGCACCATCGACGTGGCCGACACGCCGGCCGACGCGGTGGCCGGCGTCGACGCGGTGTCGACCGACGCCTGGTACTCGATGGGCCAGGAGGCCGAGGCCGCCGCCCGTCGCCCCCTGTTCGAGCCCTATCGGGTCGACGCGCCGCTGATGGCCGGTGCCGCGCCCGAGGCCATCTTCCTCCACTGCCTGCCGGCCCATCGGGGCGAGGAGGTCACCGACGAGGTGCTCGACGGTCCCGCCTCCCGGGTGTGGCCCCAGGCCGCCAACCGCCTCCACGCCGCCCGCGCCGTCCTGGCCTTCCTCCTGGGGGTCAGGCCGTGAGCGAGCGCAGCGAGCGAACCAGACAGCACGGGTGGTCTGACGGCGGAGCTTGCGGAGCCGTCAGCGCTCATCGGTGCCCGGCGACTGCGGATCCCGTGAGCATCTCCCACGACCGGATGGCGCACCGATGAGCAAGGACCCGACTCAGAAGATGGGGCGGACCCAGCGTCAGCACATCGTCACCCGCCTCCTGGCGAACAACCGGGTCACGAGCCAGGAGCAGCTCGTCGACCTGCTGGCCGCCGAGGGCGTCTCGTCGACGCAGGCCACCGTGTCGCGCGACCTCGTCGACCTGGGGGCCATCAAGGTCCGGGCCGGCGACGGCGACTCGACCTACGCCATCCCCGAGCAGCCGCACGCCCAGAAGGCGCCCGACGACCACCTGCGCCGGATCTTCGGCGACTGGGTCGTCGAGATCAACGCCACCGACAACATCCTCGTCCTGCGCACCCCACCCGGCTCGGCCCACGTCGTCGGGTCCGCCCTCGACCGGGCCGACCTGCCCGAGGTGGCCGGCACCGTCGCCGGCGACGACACCCTCTTCGTCGTGGTCTCCGACCCCGACCGCCCCGTCACCGGCCCCACCGCTGCCCTCGCCGAGCGGCTGCGCGACCTCGCCGGCCTCGCCCACTCACATCACCCGACCGAAGACTGAGAGAAACGAAGATGCCCAAGCGCGTCGTCCTGGCCTACTCCGGAGGGCTCGACACCTCCGTGGCCGTGAAGTGGATGATCGAGAACCACGGGGTCGAGGTCGTGTGCCTCGCCGTCGACGTCGGGCAGGCGTCCGACGACTGGGAGGTCGTCAAGGAGCGGGCCCGCGCCGCCGGCGCCGTCGAGGCCATCGTCGTCGACGCCCGGCAGGAGTTCGCCGAGGACTTCGTCGCCCCGGCCCTCAAGGCCAACGCCATGTACGAGGGTCGCTACCCGCTGGTGTCGGCCCTGTCGCGGCCGGTCATCGTCAAGCACCTCGTCGAGACGGCCCGCTACCACGGCGCCGACGCCGTGGCCCACGGCTGCACCGGCAAGGGCAACGACCAGGTCCGCTTCGAGGTGTCGACGCGGGCCCTGGCGCCCGACCTCGAGGTCATCGCCCCGGTCCGGGGCTGGGGCATGACCCGCGAGGAGTCGATCCTCTACGCCTACGACCACGACATCCCGATCGTGGCGACCAAGGAGAAGGTGTACTCGATCGACGACAACCTCTGGGGCCGCGCCATCGAGTGCGGCGAGATGGAGGATCCGTGGGCGGTGCCGCCGCCGGGCGTGTGGCTGCTGACCAAGCCGACCGAGACCGAGCCCCGCGACATCGTCATCGGGTTCGAGAAGGGCATGCCGGTCTCGATCGACGGCGAGCAGCTCGGGATGCTCGAGGTCATCGAGCGGCTCAACACGGTCGTCGGCAGCTACGGCTGGGGGCGGATCGACATGGTCGAGAACCGGCGGGTCGGCATCAAGAGCCGGGAGACCTACGAGTGCCCGGCCGCCCTGGCGCTGATCATGGCCCACAAGGACCTGGAGTCGATCTGCCTCGAGCGCGACCTCGACCGGGAGAAGGCCCGGCTCGAGCCCCGCTACGCCGAGCTGATCTACGACGGGCTCTGGTTCAGCCCGCTCAAGCAGGCGCTCGACTCGTTCGTCGACAGCAGCCAGGAGTTCGTCACCGGCGAGGTCCGCATCCGGATGTCGCCCGGCAACGCCACCATCACCGGCCGGCGCAGTCCCCACTCGCTCTACGACTACGGCCTGGCCACCTACGACGCCGAGGACTCGTTCCGGCACGAGGACTCGGCCGGCTTCGTGCGCCTCTGGGGCCTGGGCATCGAGACCTGGGCCGCCCGGCAGGGCCTCGACCGGATCAAGGACTAGTGGCCGACTCGGGCAGGACCCTGTGGCACGGGCGGTTCGAGGGGGGACCGTCCGACGCCCTGATGGCCTTCACCGTCAGCCTCCCGTTCGACCAGCGGCTGGCCGCGGTCGACATCGCCGGGTCGCGGGCGCACGTCCGCGGGTTGGTCCGGAGCGAGCTCCTGAGCGGCGACGAGGCCGGGGCGGTGCTCGCCGCGCTCGACCACGTCGAGCAGGAGCTGGCCTCCGGCGACTTCGTGTTCGTCGAGAGCGACGAGGACATCCACACGGCGGTCGAGCGTCGGGTCACCGAGATCGCCGGACCGGCCGGGGCCAAGATCCACACCGGTCGCAGCCGCAACGACCAGGTCGCCACGGACCTGCGGCTCTGGACCAAGCAGGCGCTGGCCTCGGTGGCGTCGGGTGTGCTGGCGCTGCAGTCGGTGCTGGCCGCCCGGGCCGACGAGGTCGGCGACGCCTACCTGCCCGGCTACACCCACCTGCAGCAGGCGCAGCCGGTGCTGCTGGCCCACCACCTGCTGGCCCACGGGTGGGCCCTCGCCCGGGACTTCGACCGGCTCCTGGCCGCTCGCTCACGTGCGGACGTCTCTCCGCTCGGCGCCGGGGCGCTGGCCGGCTCGTCCCTGCCGCTCGACCCGGAGGGCACCGCTCTCGACCTCGGGTTCGCCGCCGTGTTCGACAACTCGCTCGACGCCGTCAGCGACCGCGACTTCGTCGCCGAGGCCCTCTTCGTCCTCGCCCTCATCGGCGTCCACCTCAGCCGCATCGGCGAGGAGTGGGTGCTGTGGTCGAGCGAGGAGGTCGGCTTCGTCACCCTCGACGACGCCTACGCCACCGGCAGCTCGATGCTCCCGCAGAAGAAGAACCCCGACATCGCCGAGCTGGCCCGGGGCAAGACCGGTCGGCTGGTCGGCAACCTCACCGGCCTGCTGGTGACGCTCAAGGGTCTGCCGCTCGCCTACAACCGGGACCTGCAGGAGGACAAGGAGCCTCTGTTCGACTCGGTCGAGCAGGTGCTGCTGGCGCTCTCGGCGCTCGGCGGGATGATCGAGACAGCCACCTTCCGGCTCGACCGCATGGCCGCCGCGGCCGACACCCCGGCGGCGGCCGCCACCGATCTGGCCGAGTGGCTCGTCGCCCGGGGCACCCCCTTCCGCGACGCCCACGCCGTCGTCGGCGATCTCGTCCGCCGCTCCCTCGCCGGCGAGGACACCCTCGCCGCCCTGGTCTCGGGGGACTCCCGCCTCGGCCCCGACGCGGCGGCCTTGATCGCCCCCGGTGTCCCCGTGACGAGACGCACGACCCGAGGCGCCGCCGGCCCCGATGCCGTGAGAGCCCAGAAGGCCCGCTTCCAGCAACGCCTGGAAGCCGACCACGCCAGGCTGCCGACCCCCACCTGACCCGAACCGGTGATCAGATCGAACGGCAACCCGTCCGATCTGATCACCAGTTCGTCAGAAGAGCCCCTTCGCCCTCGCCAAGGCGGCGGCGACCAGCGTGACCAGCGCGAGCGGCCGACGGGCTCGCCTCACCCGAGAGGCATCCGCCGGTGGCGGCGGGAGCCACGAGTGGACGGCACGGCGGACCTTGATACCGGTCGCTGCCATCTCGTCGGCAAACGACTGGAGCCGACGCAGCCGAGGGTGACAAGGCCAGTCCGATGCATGCCGCCGAAGGCAGTCGGAACAGGTCGGGTGATCGAGGGTGGGGGTAGCGCGCAGCACGGGTGACTCCTAGAACGGGCCGTGCTGGTCGGAGCTGGAGCCCGGAGCTCACTCGGTTGTCAACGTCAGTCGGGGCGGGCCGACCCCCGGTTTTTCCGCTCTCATCCCAATCCGGAAACCCTACACCGGCCCGTTCGGCATCGTCACCGCTACGGTCGCCGCCTGTGAGCTTCGTGCACGAGATTCGCATTCGGTATCAGGAGTGCGACATGCAGCGGGTGGTGTTCAACGCCCACTACCTGGCGTACTGCGACGAGACGTCCGCGGCCTGGATGGGCGAGGTCTTCGGCTGGACGGGGGCCGACGACGACTTCGACTGGATGCTGGTCCGGGCCGAGATCGACTGGCACGGGTCGGCCACCTACGGCGACACCCTCACCGTCGTGGCCGACGTGGCCCGCTGGGGCACGACGTCGTTCGCCTTCCGGTACCGCGGCGCGGTGGGGGAGCGGCCGGTCTTCACCGCCCTGATCACCTACGTGAGCGTCGCCCCCCACACCACCACCAAGGTGGCGGTGCCCGAGCACGTGCGGGCCCGCCTGGGGGAGCCCGACGTGTAGCCGGAGGGGCCGGCTGGGTACGGTCGACCCTTCGTGAGTGAAGCCGGCGGAGCAGGAAGAACGGCGGCGCACCGCCCCCACCTGGACGGGATCCGGGCCCTCGCCGTGGTGGCCGTGATCCTGTTCCACCTCGGCTACGGCTGGATCCCGGGCGGGTTCGTGGGCGTCGACGTCTTCTTCGTCCTGTCCGGCTACCTGATCACCGGCCTGCTGCTCACCGAGGCGGCCGAGCGGGGATCGATCGCCCTGGGCCGCTTCTACGCCCGCCGGGCCCGGCGCCTCCTGCCGGCGTCGCTGGTGGTGCTGCTGGCCGTGATCGTGGGGTCGAACGCCCTCCTCGACCAGATCCAGCAGCAGACCGTCGGCCAGGACGTCACCTGGTCGGCGCTGTACGCGGCCAACTGGCGGTTCGTCCAGGGCGGGGTCGACTACTTCACGCCCGGCGACGTGCCCAGCCCGGTCCAGCACTTCTGGTCGCTGGCCGTGGAGGAGCAGTTCTACCTGGTCTGGCCGCTCGTCTTCCTCGGCCTGTGGCGGCTCTCGACCGGGCGGGGCCGCAGGCCGGAGGCCACCGGCCGGCTCTTGGCCGTCGTCGCCGTGCTCGGCGCCGCGTCCGCCGGGCTGAGCCTGGCCCTGGCCGGCACCGACGTCGGCTACTTCGGCACCCACGTCCGGGCCCACCAGCTCCTGGCCGGCGCCGGCCTGGCCATCGCCGCCCGGCGGTGGGGCGACCGCCTCCCGACCGGCCGCGCCGCCGCCATCGGCGGCGCCGCACTGGCCGCCGTCGGCCTCGCCACCCTCGCGTGGACGGCGACGAGCCTCGACGGCGCCGAGGCCTACCCGGGCCGGCTCGGACTGCTGGTGACGGCGGCCAGCCTCGCCCTCGTGGCCGGCGTCGACCTGGCCCCGCCCACGCCGATCAGCCGCGCCCTCGGCACCGCCGCTCCGGCCGCCGTTGGTCGTCTCTCCTACAGCCTCTACCTGTGGCACTGGCCGGTGATCGTCTTCGCCCCGGTGCTGGCCGAGGCGCACGCCAACCCGATGCTCGCCGAGCGGTGGCTCGTCGCCACCGTGACCGTGGCCCTGGCCGGGGCGTCCTACCTGGTGGTCGAGCGGCCGGTCCGGTTCCGCCTCGTGCCCCGGGCGCCCAAGCCGGCGGTGGTGGCCGTGGGCCTGGCCCTGTCGGTGGTGGTGTCCGTCGTCGGCGTGCCCTTCCTCCAGCCCCGAGAGCCGTACGCCGAGGTGGCCCTGGCCGCGAGGGACGACCTGGCCCCCACCGGCCCGTGCCCCTACGCCGGCGCCGACTGGGGTCCCGGGGCCGACGCCGAGCCGTGCGTCTACCGCCGGGGCGGCGCCACCACCATCGCCGTGGTCGGCGACTCCCACGCCCAGATGTGGCAGCCCGCCATCGACCGCATGGCGGCGGAGCACGACCTGACCGTCGTCGTCGCCACCCGGCGAGGCTGCCCGGTGAACGACCTCACCCTCCGGTCCTTCCACGACGACGGCACGCCCTTCACCGACTACCCGTGCACGACGTGGCGTCGCCGCGTCTACGAGCGCCTGGTCGAGGAGTACGACCCCGCCGTCATCTACGCCGAGACCCGGTCGCACGACTGGTCGTTCCTGGACGGCGACGACGGGGGCACCGTCGAGCCCGACGACGACGACCACCTGGCGGCGTGGACCGACGCCTGGGACCCGGCGCTCGACCTCCTCACCGCGGGCACGGGCCAGGTGGTGGTGGCCGAGACGATCCCGCAGATGCCGTTCAACGTCCCGGCCTGCCTGGCCGAGCACGGTCCCGACGGCGACGACTGCGACATGCTCGTCGCCGCCGACGAGAGGCTGCTGGCGTACGACGAGGCCATGGTCGACGCCGTGGGCGCCCGGGATGACGTCACCCTCGTCGACCCCACCTCGATCGTGTGCCCGGACGGCACCTGCGCGGCGCGGATCGACGGCCGGATCGTGCGGCGCGACGACGACCACCTCACCGCCACCTTCGCCGCCGCCTCGGCCGGGGCGTTCGAGGCGATGCTGCGCGCCGCCGGCGTCGGCTTCGACGAGAGGTAGCGCACCGCATCGCTTTTGACCTGGCGTCGTCCCGGGTCTCACGATGCGGCGTGGCCGATCTCGTCGCCCTCCTCACCGACCGCCTCGCCCCGGCCTTCGCCGCCGTGCGCGACGCGGCCTGCGCCGAGGCCGGCACCGACCCGTCCGAGGTGCCGGCGCCGCCCACCGTCAGCCGCAGCGACCGGGCCGACCTGCAAGCCAACGGCGCCCTGGCGCTGGCCAAGCGGCTGGGGAGGAACCCGCGCCAGGTGGCCCAGGAGGTGCTCGACGGCGTCGACCTGTCGGACCTGGTCGAGACGGTCGAGGTCGCCGGGCCCGGCTTCCTCAACCTGACCCTGGCCGACGACGCCATCGCCGGTCTGGCCCGCACCGCGGCGTCGGATCCCCGGCTGGACGTCGCCCCCGATCCCGATGCCGGCACGGTCGTCGTCGACTACTCGGCGCCCAACGTGGCCAAGGAGATGCACGTCGGGCACCTGCGCTCGACGGTGATCGGCGACGCCCTCGTCCGCGTCCTCGAGCACCTGGGCCACGAGGTCAAGCGGGAGAACCACACCGGCGACTGGGGCACGCCGTTCGGCATGCTCATCGAGCACCTCGTCGACGTGGGCGAGGACGAGGCCGTGGCCGAGCTCTCGGTCGGCGACCTCAACCGCTTCTACCAGGACGCCCGCAGGAGCTTCGACGCCTCCGAGGAGATGAAGGAGCGGGCCCGCGAGCGCGTCGTCCTCCTCCAGTCGGGCGATCCCGAGACGCTGCGGCTGTGGCAGCTCCTGGTCGACCAGTCGGCCGCCTACTTCCAGCTGGTCTACGACCGCCTCGGTGTGCTGCTCACGCCGGACGACATCGTGGGCGAGAGCTTCTACAACGACGACCTCCCCGGCATCGTCGAGGACCTGCGGGCCAAGGGCCTCCTGGTGCTCGACGACGGGGCCGAGTGCGTCTTCCCGCCCGGGTTCACCGGCCGCGACGGCGAGCCCCAGCCGATGATCGTGCGCAACCGCAACGGCGGCTACGGCTACGCCGCCACCGACCTGGCCACCATCCGCCACCGGGTCGAGGTCACCCACGCGTCGCGGATCCTCTACGTCGTCGGTGCCCCCCAGCGCGACCACCTCGAGATGGTCTTCGCCGTGGCCCGCATGGCCGACTGGCTGCCCGAGGACGTCAGCGCCGAGCACATCCCCTTCGGCAACCTGCTGGGCGCCGATCGCAAGATGTTCAAGACCCGCTCGGGAGCGACCGTCCGGCTGGTCGACCTGCTCGACGAGGCCATCGAGCGGGCCGCGGCCACCATCGCCGAGCGCAACCCCGACCTCGTCGGCGACGAGCGCGAGGCGGTGGCCCAGGCCGTCGGCATCGGCGCCATCAAGTACGCCGACCTGTCGAGCGATCGGGTGAAGGACTACGTCCTCGACTTCGACCGCATGCTCGCCTTCGAGGGCAACACCGGGCCGTACATGCAGTACGCCCACGCCCGGATCCGCTCGATCTTCCGCCGGGGCGAGGTCGATCCGTCCACCCTCGACCCCTCGGCGCTGGCCCTCGGGCACCCGCGCGAGCGGGCCCTCGCCCTGGCCCTGCTCGGCTTCGAGGCCGTCGTGCGCCAGACGGCCGAGACGGCCCAACCCCACCGGCTGTGCGGCTACCTGTTCGACCTGGCCCAGACGTTCACCGGCTTCTACGAGGCCTGCCCGGTGCTCAAGGCCGACGACGAGGCGACCCGCGCCAGCCGTCTCGTCCTCTGCGACCTCACCGCCCGCACCCTCTCGACCGGCCTCGCCCTCCTCGGCATCGAGTCCCCGGACCGGATGTGACGCGAGGTTTGAGCGTTTCGCCCGGTGGTGCAGGGCGAAACGCTC
>DASVEC010000252.1:0-15244 GCA_036380755.1 Iamia sp.
GCCACGACCCGCCCGCCACCGAGGCGCAGGTCGGCCTCGGCCGCGCCGGTGAGCCCGGCCACGTGGGCCACGACCTGCTGGCGCACGGCCCGGGCCGCCTTCTCGACGGCCCCGCCCGACATCCACGTCTGGCGGCTGGCCGACGTCGAGCCGGCGGTGGCGATCGTGGCCGTCTCGGCCGGCGCCAGCAGGACGTCGGCCACGCCCAGCACCTCGCGGGTGATCTGCTGGGCGAGGGTGACGAAGCCCTGGCCCACCTCGGCCGCCGCGCAGGTGACCGTGGCCATCCCGGCCTCGAGCCGGCAGGCCGCGTGCGAGTCGTCGTCGTAGCCCTCGGCGTACATCAGGTTCTTGAACCCGACGGCGAACCCCGTCGCCCGCACGACGTCGCCGGCCGCCGCCGTCAGCCCGGCCCCGCCGGGGAGCACCATCGGATCCGCATCCGGCGAGGGCGGGTCGAGCGGCGGGAGCGGCAGCGCGGCCGTTGCCCGGATGACCTCGGCCGTCGGCAGCGCCCCCTCGACGACCTGGCCGGTCAGCAGGGTGTCGCCCGGGCCCATGGCGTTCCGCACCCGCAGCTCGATCCGGTCGACTCCACAGGCGTCGGCCAGCCGGTCCATCTGGGCCTCGTGGGCGAAGCAGACCTGGACGGCACCGAAGCCCCGCATGGCCCCGCACGGCGGGTTGTTGGTCCGGACGCCGATGCCCTCGACCACGGCGTTGGGCGTGTTGTAGGGCCCGGCCGCGAAGCACGAGGCGTTGGCCACGACGTGGTAGCTCGACGACCGGTAGGCGCCGCCGTCGAGGAGGATGCGGGTCTCGAAGCTCACCAGGGTGCCGTCGGGCTCGGCGCTGTGGCGCATCCAGATCGACGCCGGGTGGCGGTGCACGTGCCCGAGGAACGACTCCTCGCGGGAGTACACGACCTTCACCGGCCGCCCGGTCACCCGGGCGAGCAGGGCGGCGTGGACCTGGAAGCTGACGTCCTCGCGCCCGCCGAAGGCACCGCCCACCCCGCCGAGGGTCATCCGCACCCGCTCGGGCGGGAGCGCCAGGCACTCGGCGATCTGGTCGCGGTCGTTGTGGAGCCACTGGGTCGAGACGATCAGGTCGACGCCGCCGTCGTCGCCGGGGATGGCCAGACCCGCCTCGGGCCCCATGAAGGCCTGGTCCTGCATCCCGATCTCGTAGGTCCCCTCGACCACGACCGGGCCCCGCGCCTCGGGGTCGCCCTTGCGGATCCACAGGTGGCGGAAGACGTTGCCGTCGGGGTGGATCGGATCGGCTCCGAGGGCGGCCTCGGCATCGACCAGCGGGGCCGTCACCTCGTAGTCGACGACGATGGCCTGCAGCGCCCGGCGCGCCGTCTCGGGGTGGTCGGCGGCGACGGCTGCCACCGGCTCCCCGGCGTAGCGCACGACCTCCCAGGCGAAGACGGGCTGGTCGCGGTGCTCGAGGCCGTAGTACTTCGAGCCGGGCAGGTCGTCGGCGGTGACGACGGCGAGCACACCGGGGACGTCGAGCGCGGGGCCGGTGTCGATGCTGCGGATCCGGGCCGAGGCGTGGGGCGAGCGCAGGGTCGCGCCCCACACCATGCCGTCGGCCCAGAGGTCGCCGCTGAAGGCGAACTCGCCCCGGACCTTGGGACCGCCGTCGGGCCGGGCCGCGCTGGCCCCGACCCCGCCGGGCGTCCGGGTCCCGACGCCGGTGGCGGTGGTCGTCTCGCTCATGGGCTCCCCCGGCGCACGTCGACGGCGGCGTCGACGGCCGCCAGCACCCGGCCGTAGCCGGTGCAGCGGCACAGGTTCCCGCTGATGGCCTCGCGCACCTCCAGGTCGGTGGGCTCGGGCACCTCGTCGAGCAGGGCGTGGACGGCCATGACCAGGCCCGGCGTGCAGAAGCCGCACTGCACCGCGCCCTCGTCGACGAAGGCCTGCTGCACGTCGGTGAAGTCGCCCCGCTCGGGCTGGAGGCCCTCGACGGTGGTGATGGCCGACCCGACCGCCGACGCCGCCAGCACCAGGCAGGCGCACACCAGCTCGTCGTCGACCAGCACCGAGCACGACCCGCACTCGCCCTGCTCGCAGCCCCCCTTGGCGCCGGGCAGCTCCAGCCGCTCGCGCAGGACGTGGAGCAGGCTCTCGCCCAGCCACGCGTCCTCGACGGTCCGCTCCTCGCCGTTGACGGTGAGCCGGTAGGGGGTGGTCATGCGGCATCCCGTAGGGCTCGGGTCGCCATCACCCCGATGGCGTGACGGCGGTAGGCGGCGGTGCTGCGGTGGTCGTCGATCGGCGATGCCGAGGCGGCCACCAGCTCGCCGAAGCGACGGGCGGCGTCGGGCTCGATGAGCGCGCCGGTGTCCCAGTCGATCGCCTCGGCGGCGAAGGCCCCGGCGTCGGGCGCGGCGAGCGGCACGGGACCGACCGAGCCCAGGCCCACACCGACCCGCCGGCGACCGACATCGACCACGAGGGCGACGCTCGCCACCGCGATCACCATGGCGTTGCGCACCCCGACCTTCTTGTACGCCTGTGGTCCGGCGACGACGGGAAGCCGGACGGCGGTGACGACCTCGCCCGGGCCGAGCGCGGTGCGCTTGACGCCGACGAAGACCTCCGCCGCCGGGAGCGTGCGGGTGCCGTCGGGGCCGGCGAGCTCGATGATGGCGCCGGCCGCGACCAGCACCGGCAGGGTGTCGCCCGCCGGCGAGGCGGTGCCGATGTTGCCCCCGAGCGTGCCCGCGGCCCGGATCTGGGGCGAGCCCACGGTGCGGGAGGCCTGGGCCAGGGCCGGCACGAGATCGGCCACCTCGGGAGCGAGCAGCTGGCGGTAGGTGGTGCCGGCACCGATGACGACGTCGCCGGCATCGACCCGCACCCCCCGCAGCCCGGCGACCCGACGCAGGGCGATGACAGAGCGGGGTGCCGTCCAGCCCGCGTTGACGGCGACCATCAGGTCGGTGCCGCCCGCCAGCAGCAGGGCCGTGGGGTCGTCGGCCCGCGCCGCGACCAGCTCGTCCACGGTGGTGGGCAGGAGGACGTCGGCCATGGGTCGACCAGGCTCCCCGCCCTTCAACAGATCGTCAACCCCCGACCGTGACGGCTCCGTGAACTGGCGGTCGGGGTCCCCCAGCACGCCGGGAGTTCGTGGCGTACCCTGCCACCACATCTGATGCGGCACACGACATGAGAGGTCCGGATCTGGGGGTGGCAAGCCGGCCTGTCGTGCGCACGGGCCGGCTCGCCGCGGGGCAGGTGCCGGGTGATGTGCCAGCCTGGCGCTCGATGAGCGACGTCAACCCCACCGACGCCACGACCGACGCCGACCGCGAGGAGCTCACCTGGGAGCTGTTCGGCGAGGCCACCCGCGACCTGGCCACCGCCATCGCCGTGGACGGGTCGATCCCCGACATCGTCGTGGCCGTGGCCCGGGGCGGGCTGACCGTCGCCGGCGCCCTGGCCTACGCCCTCGGCGTCAAGAACTGCGGCGCCATCAACGTCGAGTTCTACACGGGCGTCGACGCCCGCCTCGACGTGCCCGTCGTGCTGCCCCCCAGCCTCAACCTGGTCGACGTCAGCGGGCTCGACGTCCTCGTCGTCGACGACGTCGCCGACACCGGCCACACCCTCCGCCTGGTGCGCGAGGTCCTCGCCCAGCACGTCGCCTCGGTCAAGACGGCGGTGCTGTACCACAAGCCCCAGAGCGTGATCGTCCCCGACCACGCCTGGAAGGTCACCGACCGCTGGATCAACTTCCCCTGGTCGGTCCTGCCCCCTGTCCAGGGCCTCCCGCCCCGCTAGGCCCGGCTGATCCGGGCCGAGACCTGGGTGGCACCGGCCTCGAGGGCGGCCCGGGCGACCCGGTCGGCGGCGGCCAGCACGGCCTCGTCGGGGCCCCGGACCATGGTGCCGAAGGGCCCGAACTCGACCTCGAGGTCCTGCCCGTCGGCGGCGTCGAGGGCGGCCTGGACGTGGGGCCCCGGCGCCCCCTCGGCGAAGGGCTCGACGGTGAACTCGAGGACCAGCACTCCCGCGATGGTAGTGAGGCCGTCCTGTTAAGGGCGTGAGAACACAGGGCCGGAGGCCTGGACCGGGACGAGCACCCGGGCGCACCCTGGTCGGATGGCTGCGACCGTGCTGCAGGGGGGCCGGGTCATCGACCCCGCCTCCGAGATCGACACCACCACCGACGTCCTGGTCACCGACGGCGTGATCACGTCCGTCGGACCGGTCCCCCCCGAGGTCCTCGACGACCCGGCGACCGACGTCCGCGACTGCCGCGGGCTGCTGGTCGTCCCCGGGCTGATCGATCTCCACGTCCACGTGATGGCCGGTCTGGGCGACTTCTGCGTGGAGGCCGACGACGTCGGCGTGGGCATGGGCGTCCCCACCGTCGTCGACGGAGGGACCAGCGGCGTCGCCACCTTCGACATCAGCCGGCGGGCGGTGATCGACCACCCCGACACCAGGACGAGGGTGCTGTCGTTCCTCGACCCCAACCAGCTCTACCTGGCCACCAAGGACTTCATCTGCCACAAGCTCGAGATCGCCGGCGACCTCCGCAACCTCGACCAGGAGTCGCTGGCCGCCTCGCTCGCGCGCAACGCCGACGTCGTCGTCGGGGCCAAGGTGCGGGCCTGCCACGTCGGCGACCCCGAGTTCTCGCCCTTCCTGGCCGCGGCCCAGGAGGTCATGGGCCATCGCCCGGTGATGGTCCACCTCGGCCGGTTCCCGTTCACCCCCGTCATCACCCCCATCGCCCTGCTGAAGCAGCTGCGGGGCGGCGACATCATCACCCACGCCTTCCGGGGCGCCGGCGGCATGCGCGGGTCCGACGGCAAGGCGGTCCCGGAGCTGCGCGACGCCGTCGACCGCGGCGTCGTGCTCGACATCGGCCACTCCGGCACCGACTTCCGCTTCCGCGAGGCCCGGCTGCTGATGGACGAGGGATACCTGCCCGACACCGCCTCGACCGACATCAACGTGTTCACCGTCGACGGCCCCGTGTTCTCCCTCGCCGAGACGCTGACGAAGATGCTGGCCCTCGGACTCGACCTCCACCACGTCATCGCCATGGGCACGTCCAACTCGGCCCGCGCCATCGGCCGCTCCGACGAGCTGGGCCGTCTCGAGCCCGGTCGCTCGGCCGAGGTCTCGATCCTCCGCCTCCGCGACGACGGCCCGTTCCCGGTGTCCGACGGCGTCGAGACCGTCCAGGCCCCGCAGGCGCTCCAGCCCGTGGCCTGCCTCCGCGCCGGCGCCTGGCACGACGTCCCCGAGCTGCCGTCGTTCGCCACCCAGGGCGGCGACTGGTCCCACATGCCCGACGACATCGACTGGTGACGCGGACGCCCTACTTCTTGCGGGCGTTGAGGTAGTTGTAGACGGTGAAGCGGGAGACGCCGAGGGAGTCGGCCACGTCCTCGACCGAGCGGCGGTAAGCGAAGGCGCCCCGCTCGTCGAGCAGGGCCACCGCCCGCTGCTTGTCCTCGCGCGACAGCGAGGCCAGCGACCCGCCCACCTCGGCCTCGACCTCCTCGATCAGCGCGCCCAGCCCGGCGCCCCGCTCGGGCAGGCGCAGCCCGCCCACGACCTCGCCCTCCCACTCCAGCGGGATGTCGTCGGCCCGCACGCGCGACCGCCCGACGAGGGTGGCGCCGAGCGCCGCCGCCACCGGTTCCAGGGCGACGAGGAGGGGGTGGCGGCTGGGCACGGCCCCAACGTAGGCGGCGAGGGCCGCCGTCCTAGCCCGCCAGTCGGTCGGGCGCGAAGCGGGCGAGGACCGGCTGCTCGACCACGCTCACCAGGGCGGCGAACACGATGGACGCCACCGTCACCACCACTACGGCGGCCCACAGCTGGGCGTACTGTGCGGTGATGGTCGAGTTGACCATCAGGGCACCGAGGCCGGTGCCGGTCGACAGCCACCCGTTGAGGATCGAGCCCAGGATGGCCAGGGGCGCGCACACCTTGGCCGAGGCCATGAGGCTCGGCAGCGCCGACGGCAGCCGCAGCTTGAGCAGCTGGCGGATCGACCCGGCGTTGTAGGCGAGCAGCAGCTCGACCGCCTCGGGCCGCACCGACCGGAGCCCGTTCGACACCAGGACCAGCGCCGGGAAGAAGGTGATGATCGAGATGATGACCAGGCTCCCCACGGTGCCCCGCCCGAAGATGTAGGCGAACAGCGGCACCATGGCCACGATCGGCACCGACCGGAGGGCGAGGGCGATGGGCAGGAAGGTCCGCTCCAGCGCCTTCGACAGGGTGAACGCCACCGCCACGACCACGGCCGCGACGATGCCGGTGACGAAGCCCCAGCCGGCCTCGGTCAGCGTCTTGATCGTGGCCGCACGCAGCTCCTCCTGGCGCTCGGAGCCCTTGTCGGCATCGGTGATCCACTCCCACACCGCGCTCGGCGTCTTGCCCACGTACTCGTTGACGTCGAAGTAGTCGAGGAAGGCGATCCAGAGGGCCAGCAGGATCCCGGTGACCGCCACGAAGGTGATCAGGGCGCGGAGGATGCCGATGGCGAGGCGCCCGCCACCCCGCCCGCCGGGCGCGGGGGCGACGGTGGTGATCTGCGGTGCGGTCATCGGCGGGTGTCCTGTCCTCGGGGCGCCCAGGGGCTGAGCAGCCGGCCGACCAGGGCGATCAGGGCGTAGCCGGCACCGGCGATCAGCGTGGCGACGAGGGCCAGGCCCCAGACCCGGGCCGGGTCGGCGTTGGCGCGGGCCGAGATGAGGGCCACGCCCAGGCCGTTGTCGGCGCCCCCGATGAACTCGCCGATGATGCCACCGAGGATGGCGGCCGGGGCCGAGATCCGCAGGGCGGCGAAGTAGTCGGGCAGCGCCGCTCGGAGCCGGACCTTGCGCAGCGCCGAGACCGGTCCCCCACCGAACGCCCTCACCATGTCGAGGCTGGTCCGGTCGCAGGCCCGGAGGCCGACCATCGCCCCGATCATCGTCGTCAGGAACACCGACAGGGCGGCCAGCGCCGAGCGCGGCGCATCGCCGGTGAGCGAGACCTGGAAGATGGGGCCGAGGGCGATGATCGGCAGCGAGCTGATGGCCACGGCCACGTGGAGGGCCGGCCGCTCGAGGTGCGGGATGGCGATGGCGAGCACGCCGATGACCGTGGCGACGATGTTGCCGTAGAGCCACCCGGGCCAGACGGCGCGCAGCGTCGAGCGGGCGTTGCGGGTGTAGGTGTCGAGGTCGCCGAGCACGTCGCCGACCACGTCGGTGAACGGCGGGAACGCCTTGGAGTCGGACATCACCGTGAGGGCGGCCACCTCCCACACGAGGAGCAGCACGACGATGGCCAGCGCCGACGGCAGCCAGGTGAGCTCCCCGAGGCGCGCCCGGAGCCGCCAGGTCGGCTCCGGGCGGGCGACGCTGGTCGTCGGAACCGTCATCCCTTCGTCAGGTCGATCCCGTCGGCGTAGATCTCGTCGAGGATCTCGTTGGTGTACAGGTCGGCCGAGATCTCGAAGCCGAGCTCGCCGAGCACGGTGATGTTGCGCTCGATGTCCTCGTCCGACATGTAGAAGAGGCCGTTGGCCTCGGTGGCATCGGACTGCTGGAGCTCGATCTGGGCCTCCAGCTCCAGCTGCTGCGACTCCGGGTCGAGCCCGAGGTCCGCGCCGTAGTCCTCGAGGGTGAGGTCGATGGCCAGCTGGTTGTCCTTGATCGCCTCCTGCCAGCCCCGGGACTCGGCCGCCAGGGCCGCCACGAGCTGGTCGCGCTTGGTCTCGAGGGTCTCCTCGGTGACGCCGTAGATCTGCTGGTAGAGGGTGATCCCGAAGTCCTGGAGGTTCAGCGTCCCCACCTCGAGGCCCTTGGTCCGGAGGATGTTGGGCTCGTTGGTGATGAAGCTGAAGAAGCCGTCGACCTCGCCGTTCTCCAGCGGGGTGGGCTCGAAGTCGACCGGGACCTTGTTGACCTGGTCGGGGCCGGTGCCCTCCTCCAGGCCGTTGTCGGCCAGGAACGCCGCCCAGATCTGCTCGTTGGCGGTCTGGACGCCGATGGTCTTGCCCTTCATCGCATCCGGCTCCTCCAGCGGGTTGTCCGCCAGGTAGAGGATGCAGAAGGGGTTCTCCTGGAAGTTGGCGCCGACGATCTTGATCGGCGCGTCGTCGTTGGCGACCGCCGCGGCCCAGGTCTCCGAGCCCAGGAACGAGTACAGGACCTGACCCTGGATCAGCGGGGCGATGGCGTCACCCGGTCCCGGGATGAGGTTGACCGAGCTGAAGCCGGCCTCGGTGAAGTAGCCCTTCGAGTCGGCCACGTAGAGCCCGGCGAACTCGATGTTCTTGATCCACGACAGCTGGACCGCGAGCTCGCCGAAGTCGCCGCCACCGTCGCCGCTCGACCCAGTGCTGGTCTTCTCCCCGTCGTCGTCGTCGCTGCACGCCGACAGCAAGGTCGGCCCCAGTCCCAGCAGGACCGCCCCCGCCCCCACGTTGCCGATGAACCGCCTCCGGCTGATCCCCGTGCTCATCACACCTCCGCACCCCGGACGATGGGACCGGCGCTGCACCGGTCGCCTGCGGGGTGCGTGCACCGTCGTCCGCAGCCGTTTCCCGGCGATATCCCGATCGAGAACGGAGTGTGAACGGTTCAACAGTTCGTTGACGCGCCACCCCTCCCTTCCGCAGGGTGTCGCCGTGGCCACGCTCCTGCGCAACGGCATCGTCCTCCCCATGACCGGGGGCCGGCGGCTGCTCGACCCCGGCTCGGTGCTGATCGACGGCACCGGCATCGTCGCCGTGGGGCCGGTCGCGGAGGTCGACGCCGATCCCCGCGCCGTCGGGGTCGAGGTCGTCGATCTCACCGACCACGCCGTGATCCCCGGCCTCCACAACTGCCACCTGCACTCGGGGCTGCTGCGGGGCACGGCCGAGTCGATGTCGCTGTGGGACTGGTTGAAGGCCTACGTCGATCCCGCCCACCGGGCGCTGACGCCCGAGATCGCCCGGGCCGCGTCGCTCCACTGCTACGCCGAGGGCCTCCTCGCCGGCACCACCTCGGTGATGGACATGTGGCGGTTCATGGAGGGCTCGGCCGCGGTGGCCGAGGAGCTGGGCATCCGGGCCACGCTCGTCCCCTACGTGGCCGACGAGGAGGGATACGACTACTTCGAGACGATCGACAGCAACCGGCGCCTGCTCGAGAGCGTGGGGACGGCGGCGGCCGGCGGCCGGGTGCGGTCGTGGGTGGGGCTCGAGCACCTCCTGTACTGCACGCCCGAGGCGTTCCGGGCGGCCGCCGAGCTGGCCGAGGAGTTCGACACCGGCATCCACACCCACAGCTCGGAGTCGATCTGGGAGGTGCAGGAGAGCCTGGCCCGCTTCGGCCACCGGCCGATCCACGAGATGGCGAACCGGGGGATCCTCGGCCCGCGCACCGTCATCGCCCACTGCGTCTGGCTCGACGACCAGGAGATCGCCCTGCTCGCCGGCACCGGCACGTCGGTGGCCCACTGCCCGTGCTCGAACATGAAGCTGTCCTCGGGGCCGGCCCGGGTCATCGACATGCGCGCCGCCGGGATCGCCGTCGGCCTGGGCAGCGACGGCGAGAAGGAGAACAACAACCTCGACCTCATCGAGGAGATGAAGTTCGCCTCGCTGCTTCAGAAGGTCACCACCCTCGACCCGACCACCGGCGACCCGTGGGACATCCTCACCATGGCGACCGTCGAGGGCGCCCGGGCGCTGGGCCTCGACGCCGTGACCGGCTCGCTCGAGCCGGGGAAGCGGGCCGACGTCGTGACCGTCGACCTCGGTGGCCTGCACACCACCCCGCTCCTCCACGGAGCCGACCAGAACGTCCCCGCCCACCTGGTCTTCTCCGCCTCCGGTCGCGACGTCCGCGACGTCTGGGTCGACGGCCGCCGCCTCGTCGCGGGCGGCGTCCCGACGACCTTCGACGGGGCGAGCGTCCGCGCCGAGGCCCAAGCCGCGGCCGAGGAGCTCTTCGCCCGCCGCGCCGCCCTGAGCACCCCCGAACTTTGAGCGCCTGACATCGCTATTCGATGTCAGGCGCTCAAAGTTCAGGTCGTGGGCCGCAGCTCCTCGCGGGCCTGCTCGGTGCGGGCGCGCAACGCCGCCTTGTCGGACGGGTCGAGCCAGCAGGCCTCGACGGCGTCGAGGGCGATGGCGACCATCTCGTCCCAGCCCCACCCGAAGGCGGCGGCCACGTTGCGGTACTCGAGGCCGATGTCGAGGTCGGTGAGCGACGGGTCGTCGGTGTTGAGCGTGGCCAGCAGCCCTCGCGCGCGCATCTCCGGGTAGACGTGCTCGGCCAGCGTGGGGAAGGCGTTGGCGATGCGGATGTTCGAGCTGGGACAGACGGTGAGGGCGATCTGCTCGTCGACGAAGCGCTGGGTCACGTCGTGGTCGCCCAGGATCGACAGGCCGTGGTCGATGCGCTCGGCGCCGAGCAGGTCGACGCAGGCGGCGATGGCCTCGGGCCCGGAGTTCTCGCCCTGGTGGGCGGTCCGGCGCAACCCGGCGGCGCCGGCCCGCTGGAAGGCGGTGGCGTACCACCCCGGCTCCTGGCCGATCTCCGTCGAGTCGTACCCCACGCCGATGACCCGCTCGACGCCCGGCGCGCCGGCCCGGCGCAGCTCGATCAGGGCGTCGACCTGCTCCTCGGCCGCGGCGGCCCCGAAGTCACGGTCGAAGTCGAGGATCAGGGCGACCCGGACCCCGGTCTCGGCCTCCGCCGCGGCCAGGCCCTCGTCGAGGCCCGCCACCACGTCGCCCAGCGACTGGCCCGCGGCCAGGTGGCGGGCCGGGGTGAAGAAGCTCTCCCGGTAGGCAAGGCCGTGGGCGGCGCCGTCGATGGCCGACTCGTAGCCGAGCCGGGCCCAGTCGCCTCGGTCCCCGAGGACCGACTGGACCAGCCAGAACACGTCGAGGAAGCCCGTCAGCGAGTCGTACCGGTACAGGTCGGTCGGATCGTCGACCGGCAGGTCGATGCCGTTGGCCGCCGCCAGCTCGGCCACCGTCGTCGCCCGCATCGTGCCCTCGACGTGGCAGTGCAGCTCGACCTTGGGCAGCGCCTCCAGGGCGTCGTCGAGAGCCGTCATGCCGGCGCCTGCATGCGCTCGCTCGCCACCGCGTGGCGGGCCAGGACGTCCTCGACGCCGGTGGCGACCAGATGCCCGTCCTCTACCACGGCCCGTCCGGCCACGACCGTGTGGCGGGCCGACACCGGTCCGCACCGCAGCCAGGCCTCGATCGGGTCGGTGATCGCCCCGGCGAAGGGGATGCCCTGCAGCGGCCAGCACACCAGGTCGCCGGCCGCCCCGATCGACAGCTCCCCCAGCTCGCCCGACCGGCCCAGGCAGGCGGCCCCGCCCCTCGTCGCCACCTCCAGGGCGTCGCGCGCGCCGGTCGACTCGGGCCCGCCCCGCATCCGCCCCAGCAGCAGGGCATTGCGGGCCTCCATCCACAGCGACGCCGAGTCGGTCGACGCCGAGCCGTCGCAGCCCAGCCCCACGGGCACGCCGGCGGCCCTGAAGTCGGCCACCGGGGCGATCCCGCCCCCGCCGATCATCATGTTCGAGCTGGGGCAGTGGGCCACGCCGGTCCCCCACCGGCCCATGCGGGCGATCTCGTCGGGGTTCGGGTAGATGCAGTGCGCCACCCACGACCGGTCGGTGCCCCAGCCCACCTCCTCGAACTGCTCGATGGTCCGCCGCCCGAAGGTCTCCATGGCGTAGGTGTCCTCGTCGGGGTCCTCGGCCAGGTGGGTGTGGAGGCGGACGTCGAGGCGCTCGGCCAGCTCGGCGGTCTCCCGCATGAGCTCCGGCGTGACCGAGAACGGCGAGCACGGGGCCAGGGCGATGCGGACCATCGCGCCCCACGAGGGGTCGTGGTGCAGACCGACCAACCGCTCGCTGTCGGCCAGGATCTCGTCGTCGGACTGCACCACCGAGTCGGGTGGGAGGCCGCCGTCCTTCTCCGACAGGCTCATCGAGCCCCGGGTCGGGTGGAACCGCATGCCGAGCTCGACCGCGGCCCGGATCTCGGCGCTGATGAGGTCGCCGCCTCCCTCGGGGTGGACGTAGAGGTGGTCGGTCGACGTCGTGCAGCCGCCGAGGGCCAGCTCCCCCAGGCCGACCCACGCCGACAGGTACGCGGCCTCCTCGTCGAGCCGGCTCCACAGCGGGTACAGCGTGGTCAGCCAGCCGAAGAGGGTGGCCTTGGTCGCCGGCCGATGGGCCCGCGTGAGGTTCTGGTAGATGTGGTGGTGGGTGTTGATCAGGCCCGGCGTCACCAGGCAGCCGTCGGCCTGGAGGGTGCGCCCCGCCGGTGGCTCGGACCCCGGTCCGCCGAGACCGCTCACCAGCCCGTCGGTGACGGCGACCCACCCGCCGGCGATCTCCCGGCGGTCGTCGTCGACCGTCGCCACCAGGTCGGCCCCGGCCACGAGGAGATCGGCCGGGCGTTCGTTCAGGTCGGCGTCAGGCGGCGGGGTCATGGCCGCATGCTGGGGGGCGCCACGAACACCGTCAACCGCCGGCGTCGCCGTTCACGCACCGTTGACAGTTCCGCAACAGGTGGACGTCAGCCCGTCCGTATGGTCGCCCCATGTCCGACACCCTCCCCGCGGCCGACACCGCCTTCTCCGCGCCGGGCGCCGTGCCCCAGGGCCGTCTGGGCATCGTCCTGGAGGGGCTGACCAAGCAGTTCAGGATCAAGCGATCGACGGTCACCGCCCTCGACGACGTCAGCCTCGCCACCGAGGACGGTGCCTTCGTCGCCCTCCTCGGCCCGTCGGGCTGCGGCAAGTCGACGATCCTGCGGATCCTGGCCGACCTGGAGCAGCCGACGTCGGGGACGGCGCTGGTCCACGGCCAGGCTCCCTCGGTGACCCGCCGGAGCAACCACCTCGGCATCGCCTTCCAGGACCCGGCCCTGCTGCCGTGGCGGTCGGTGCGGGCCAACATCAAGCTGCCGCTCGAGGTCAGCGGGGTGAAGGTCCCATCCGGCACGGTCGACGAGCTGATCGAGCTGGTCGGCCTCCAGGGCTTCGAGGACGCCCGGCCGGCCCAGCTCTCCGGCGGCATGCGCCAGCGGGTGGCCATCGCCCGGGCCCTCATCGTCCAGCCCGAGATCCTGCTGCTCGACGAGCCCTTCGGCGCCCTCGACGAGATGACCCGCCAGCACCTCAACCTCGAGCTCCAGCGCATCTGGACCGAGCGGGCCACCACCACCCTCCTGGTCACCCACTCGATCTCGGAGGCCGTCTTCCTGGCCGACGTCGTCGCCGTCATGAGCGCCCGTCCGGGCCGGATCATCGCCGAGGTCCCGATCGACCTGCCCCGGCCCCGCACCCCCGAGATGATGCGGACCCCCGAGTTCCACGCCATCGAGGACAAGCTGGCCCGTCTCCTCTTCAGCAAGGAGGCGGCCGCCGCCTCCGCCTCCTAGGCCGTGATCGCCACCGGCGTCTCGGCCTCGACGACGGCCATGTCGGAGAGGAGGCGGCGCCAGGCGACGCTGAGGCGGTCGGCCCGGGTGTGGCACTCGGTCTGGTCGAGGTGGATCTGCATCGCCGGGTACCGCTCGAGGATGCGCAGGTCCTCCTCCAGGATCACCAGCTCGTCGGCGATGGTCGAGGCGATGCGGGCCGGGTCGCCACCGAGGTCGTCGCGGGCCATCAGCTTGTAGATCCGGGTGCGGTCGGCCGTCTCCGGCTGGCAGGCGAACAGGATCGAGAAGGATGCCCCGGTCACCGGGAAGTCGAGCCGGAGGCCGACGGTGCAGCCCGCGCTCCCCTGCTTCAGCAGCCGCTGGGGCTGCACCTCGGGGTGCTCGCCGGTGGCGACGAGCGGGTCGTCGAGGTTGCGGTACCAGGTGTCGAACGTGGTGCGGACCGTCCAGTCGTCACGCTCGACCGGCTCGTTGACGACGAGGGCGGCCTCGTCGACGCCGAAGGTCTCGGCGTGGACGAACGGGAAGTGCGAGGCGTCGAGGAAGTTGTCGACCAGCTGGACGGCGCTGACGGGCGTGGTGACGGGCTCGTTCCAGAACGAGTCGACGCCCTCGGCCCGCCACGCCGGCAGGGCGGGCAGCGGCGCCAGCGGCTCCTCGGGCGCCAGCCACACCAGATCGCAGCTCTCGACGACGCCCCACGCCGGCACCAGGCGGGCCTTGGGCGGCAGGTGGGCGTCGAGCCCGAGGGCGGGGATCGACGTGCACCGGCCGTCGTCGTCGAACGTCCAGCCGTGGTAGCCGCAGCGCAGGCCGAGGTGGTCGTCGATCGACCCGAGGCTCAGCGGGGCCAGCCGGTGCGGGCAGCGATCCTCGAAGGCGACCAGCTCGCCGTGGAGCCGGGCCACCACCCACGGCTGGCCGAGGAGCCAGACCTGCTGCGGCCCGTCGCCGATCTCGGGGGCCATGGCGACCGGGTGCCAGGCCCGGCGCAGGAGGGACGAGGTGTTGTCGACGATCACGCTCGCCAGTGTGCGACCGCCCGGCGACCGGGCTCAACGGTTCTGGCCCCCTGTTCACACGGTGTTGACAGGAAGCGGCCCCGATGGGTGACGGGGCGTGGCTACCGTCCCGCCATGCGCGACCTGGCCGCCCTCCCCAAGGGACATCTCCACATCCACCTCGAGGGAGCGATGCGCCCGGCGACGCTGGAGGAGCTGGCCGCCGCGGCCGGGATCCCGGTGCCGACCATCCGGGGCTTCGGCAGCTTCGGCGTGTTCGCCGAGATGTACGTGGCCGCCTGTGAGGTGCTCCGCACCGACGCCGACCTGCGCCGCCTGGTCGACGAGGTCGTGGCCGACGCCGCGGCCGCCGGCGCGGTGTGGGTCGAGCCGGCCGTCTACGTCCCGCACCACAGGGAGCGCCTCGGGCCGCCCGAGCACGTGCTCGAGGTGATCCTCGACGAGCTCTCGCAGGCGGGCGCCCGCCACGGCATCGGCACCGGGCTGATGGTGTCGGCCGACCGCACCCTCGACCCGGCCGACGCCGTCGAGCAGGCGCGGCTGGCCGTGCGGTACGGCCACGCCGGGGTGGTGTCGTTCGGGCTGGCCAACGACGAGGTCGGGTTCCCGCCCGAGCTGTTCGTCGAGGCCTACGACGTCGCCCGGTCGGGTGGGTTGCTGCGCACGCCCCACGCCGGCGAGCTCGACGGGCCCGAGCGGGTGCGGGGCGCGCTGCTCTCGCTCGGGGCCGACCGCATCCAGCACGGCGTGCGGGCCGTCGAGGACCCGGGCCTGGTCGA
>DASVEC010000253.1:0-11457 GCA_036380755.1 Iamia sp.
GGGCCCAGCGCGCCCTCGCCGAAGACGTCGTAGCAAGGGTGGACGAAGTCGAGGTCGAGACCCCGGGCCAGGCTGTGGACGTCGATCCCGGGGTCGTGGAACAGCAGGCTGCTGGTGAGCCCGCCCTCGGTCTTGAGCCGGCCGGTCAGGTCGGCCCGGAAGCTGGCCCCGACGGCCCGGTCGCCCAAGCCGTGCGACCGCACCAGGTCGCCGAGCCGTGCCGCGCCGCCGGGCAGGAGCTGCTTGACGTCGAGGTACACGCCCAACCCGGCCTCGGCCACCACGGCCAGGACGTCGTCGAGCCGCGCCGGACCCTCGCCGTCACCCATGGCGGCGCGCACCTCGGCCTCGGTCATCTGCGAGATCCACCGCACCCCGCCGCCGGCCACCACCCCGTCGTGGACGGCGAGCAGCACCCCGTCGGCGGTCATGTTCACGTCGACCTCGACGTCGGTCGCGCCGCGGCGGGCCGCCTCCCGCACCGCCTCGGGCGAGTTCTCGGGGGCGAAGAGCGACGCCCCCCGGTGGGCGATCAGGTGGCGCTCGCCCCCCGGCACCCAGTGCGTCGAGCCCCCGGGCACCTCAGCGGGGTGCGAGGTCGTCGGGCCGCCAGAAGCCGAGCTGGGGACCGTCGACCGTGCCCGAGGCGTAGGCCGCCAGGCGGCGGCGCCCCTCCGGCGAGAGCACCTCGACCACGTCGAACAGGGCGGCGGGACCGGCCGAGCGCAGGGCCCGGTCGATGGCGGATCGGGGCTTGGGGGCCGACGGCACCAGCAGGACCGGTGGCTCGCCCCCGTTGACCCCGGCGATGACCGCGCCCCGGCCCACGGCCGCCATGGCCGTGTCGGTGCGGGCCAGCCCCGATGGCGCCGACGTGAACCCGCCCGCCAGCTCGAACAGCCACCGCCGGCCGCCCGTGTCGAGGGCGGTGAGCGGCACGGTCAGCCCCACGCCCCGGACCGCGTGGTCGGCCTCGACCCCGGTGAAGCCGACCTCCCCCAGGACGGCGGCGGCCAGCTTCTTCATGGCCGCGCCCCGCACCCGGGCCTCGACCAGGGCCGCCTCGGCCGGGTCGGCGGCCCGGGCCGCCACCTCGGCCTGCTCGGCCTCGACGCGGCGGCGGGCGATGCCGACGTAGGCAGGGTCGAGGTCGTAGCCGGCGTAGCGACGGCCGGTGCGCACCGCAGCCACCGCGGTGGTGCCGGAGCCGAGGAAGGGGTCGAGCACGAGATCGTCGGCGTAGGTGTAGAGCTCGATCAGCCGCTGGGGCAGCGCCACCGGGAACGGCGCCGGGTGGTCGACCCGCGACGCCGACTCGGGCGGCATCTCCCACACGTCGAGGGTGGCGTCGAGGAACTCGTCACCGGTGACGGTGGCGGCGTGGGGCAGCCCCTGCGCCCTGCGCTCGGCCGGTTTGAGGGCCCGTTCGAAGCGGCCCTTGCCCGCGATGACCACCCGCTCGGTGAGGTCGCGCAGCACCGGGTTGCGGGGCTGGAGGTAGGTGCCCCAGGCGCAGTTGCCCCCCGCGCCACGGGCCTTGACCCAGACGACCTCGCCCCGGATGAGCAGCCCGAGATCGTCCTGGAGGATGCGGATGACGTCGGCCGAGAGCGAGCGGTAGGGCTTGCGCCCGAGGTTGGCGATGTTGACGGCGATGCGCCCGCCGGGTTCGAGGACGCGCACGCACTCGGCGAAGACGTCGCGCAGCATCTCCACGTACTCGACGTAGCTGTCCGGCACGGCCGGGTTCTCGGCGTCGATGATCTCGTAGGCCTTGCCGGCGAAGTAGGGCGGCGAGGTGACGACGAGGGCGACCGACGCGTCCTTGACGTCGCGCATGTCGCGGGCGTCGCCGTGGATCAGCGGCTCGTCGGGGGTGTGGCGGACGACGGTGTCGTCGGTGCTGAGCTCGGGGGTGGTGAAGCGGGCGTAGAAGTCGGAGGCGTCGTGGCTCTCGCGGCGGCCCACGCCGAAGGCCGACGTGGAGGTGGGGCGCCGGGGGCGGCGGGGGGTGTCGGCCATGGGGGAACCGTATCTGAGGGGTGTGACAGCGAAGCCGGTCCTCGTCCGTCCCCACTACTCTCGCCTCGCCATGGCCGACGACGAGACCGCCCCGCCCCCCGACCCGGCCACCGCCATCGACGCCGTGGCCGACCGGGCCGCCGAGGCCGAGACGGAGGAGGGCGGGGCCGACGAGGTCGCGGCCTGGAAGGCCAGGCTGGCCCAGGCGGCGATCTCGCCCCGGGCCCACGACGCCCTCACCGCCGCCCGCCACCACCTGAACAACGCGTGGGAGAGCTCCGACGCCGGCACCGAGGACGCCCCCGCCGGCCGGCTGCGCCACGCCCACAAGGTGGCGCTGGTCGGCATGAAGCACGTGACCTCCCACCAGGTCCCGTTCAACCGCGAGCTGGTCGTCGCCGTCGACCGGCTGACCCGCGTGGTCGAGGAGCTGGCCACCCGTCTGTCGGTGGTCGACGAGCTGGAGGAGCGCTACGACGCCACCCTGCGCCGGGCCCAGGCCGGCGTGGCCACCGCCGGCGTCCAGATCGACGACCTGGCCGGCGAGCTGGCCGAGGCGCTCGACGGCCTTGAGGACGCCACCGCCCGGCTGGCCGCGCTCGAGGCCAGCGTGGCCGACCAGCGCCAGCTCATCGGGGCGACGCGGGCCCGTGAGGACGTCGTCCTGCGGGCTCTGAAGGAGGCGCCGGCGAGCGCAGCCGAGACCGTCAGCCGGGAGTCGGAGCAGATCGACACCGCCCTCGTCCGCCGGCTCGCCGCCGCCGGCCGCCCCCGGCCCGAGGTCGTGGTGGCGTGGGCCCGCCAGCTCGAGCCGATCGTCGCCGCCGCGGCTGCCGGGGCTCCCGTCCTCGACCTCGAGCCCGACCGGGGCGAGTGGCTCGACGTCTGGTCCGGCCTCGACGGCGGGGCCACCGGGGTCGAGAGCGACCCGACGCTCGCCACCACCCTCCGGGAGCGGGGCCACGCCGTGGCCGACGGCCACCCCGGCGTCCACCTGGGCCTCCTCCCCGCCGGCTCGCTCGGCGCGGTCACCGCCGTGGCCCTCGCCGACGTCCGCCCGCTGGCCGATCTGGTCGCCGTGGTCGACGGGGCCGGGGCCGCCCTCCGCCCCGGTGGCGTCCTCGTCCTGGCCTTCGCCGACCCGGCCTCCGCCCCCGGCGACGTCCTCTGGGCCGACCCCCGCCGCCGCCCGCTCCACCCCGCCACCCTCGAGCTGCTGGCCTTCGAGCGCGGCTTCGCCGAGGCCGAGGTCGTCACGCTGGACGACGCCGGCGAGCATGCGAGTGGCGCAGAGTGTCGAGCCCTCGCGCTGGTGGCGCGGACCGCCGGCGGCGCGACGACCGAGTGACCAGCCGTCGCATCGCCGTCCTCAAGCCCGACGTGGGCGTGGCCGGCGGCTTCGAGCGGGTCGCCGCCCGGGTCGAGGCCACCCTGCGGGCCGACGGCCACGACGTCACCCGCCTCACGGTCGACCTGCCGTGGGACCCCCGCGAGCGGGTGTTCGGCACGGAGATCACGTCCGAGGCCTGGTGGTCGACGCCCGAGTACTTCCGCTACCTCGCCGGCATCGAGGAGTTCGACCGGGTCGTCACCCGCCGGTTCGACGCCGTCATCTCCACCCAGCCACCGTCGACGACCCACCGCCACCCCCGTCACCTGGCGCTGTTCTTCCACCACCACCGGGTCTTCTACGACCTGGAGGACGTCTGGATCCGGGGCGGCTTCGCCCCCGACCCCGATCTCCACCGCCAGGCCGGCGTGCGGATCCGTGCCCTCGACCAGCCTCGGTTCGACGCCGTGCGCTGGTTCGCGGCCGGGTCGGAGACCGTGCGCCGCCGGCTGGGCCGGTTCAACGGCATCGACCGGGTCTCGCTGTTCCACGCCGGGATCGCCGTGGGTGGCACCGTCGCCGCGGCCGCCCGCCGGGCCGCCGAGGGCGCGGCGCGGAACGGTCCCGTCCTGTGCGTCGGCCGGCTCGAGTTCCCCAAGCGCCCCGAGCTGCTCGTCGCGGCCATGAGGCGGCTCCCTTCTGTGTCGGCGGTGCTCGTCGGCGACGGTGGGCGCGAGCGGTGGGTCCGGGCCGTCGACCACCGGCTGGCCCAGCCCGGCGTCGACCTCGACGACGTCGACGAGACGGCGCTCTGGTGCTGCCGGGTCGACGACACGCTCGTCGCGCCCGACGGGTGGACGTCGAACGTCGAGGTCCTCGGCCGGGTCGACGACCCCACACTGGAGCACCTCTACGCCACCACCCCCTGCGTCGTCGCCCCTGCCCTCGACGAGGACTACGGGCTCACCGCCATCGAGGCCATGGCCCACGGCGCGCCCGTCGTGGTCTGCGAGGACGGCGGTGGTCTGGCCGACCTGGTCGAGCACGAGGTCGACGGTCTGGTCGTGGCGCCCACGGGCGCCGCCCTCGCCGCGGCCGTCGAGCGGGTGCTTGCCGACCCCGACCTGGCCGCCACGCTCGCCGCCGGGGCCCGCCGCCGGGCCGCGGCGACGACGTGGGCCCGGGCCGACGACCAGATCCGGGCCGCCCTGGCCATCACCTTCGACGAGGCCGAGCCCGACGGCGACCTGGTCACGGTGGACGGGGCGGCGTCGTGAGGATCGCCGTCGTCGCGCCCCGGTCCGAGCCGCCGACCGTCGGCGGGGCCGAGCGGGCCTGGACCGGCCTCGTCGGGGCGCTGGGCGAGGCCGGGCACGACGCGTCGCTGGTGACGTTCCCGGTGGACGAGTCGGGTTTCGGCCCTCTGACCCGCGGGTACCGAGACGCCGCCCAGCTCGACCTGTCGCCGTTCGAGCTGGTCATCAGCTCCAAGTACCCGGCGTGGATCGCCCCCCATCCGCGTCACGTGCTGTGGATGTTCCATCCGCTGCGCGGCCTGTACGACACGTACCACCTGTTCAAGGCGCCGCTCGACCCGGGTCCGGTCGAGCCCGCCACCCGCACCCTCCTCGACCTCGTCCGCGGCCCTGCCCGCCGTGACCGCATCACCGAGGTCCTCGACGCGGCCGACGCCGCCATCAGCGCCCTCGGCGCCGGCCACCCCGACCTCCGGCTGCCCGGACCCACCAGCCGGCTGGTCGTCCGGTGGCTCGACCGGGTCGCCCTCGCCCCGGGCGAGATCGTCCGCCACACCGCCCTGTCCCGCACCATCGCCGTGCGGGCCGACTACCTGCCCCCGGGCGTGGGGGCCCACGTCGCCCACGCCCCGTCCGATGTCCTCGCCCCCACCACGACGGAAGGAGACCGCACCCACATCTTCACCACCAGCCGCCTCGACGGGCCCAAGCGGATCGACCTGGTGATCGAGGCCATGGCCCACGTGCCCGGCGACGTCCCGCTGCTGATCGGTGGCATCGGCCCCGAGGAGGATCGGCTGCGCGCCCTCGCCGCCGGCGACGACCGCATCCGGTTCCTGGGCTGGGTCCCCGACGACGAGCAGGGTCGCCTGTACGCCTCGGCCTTGGCCGTCCCGTTCGTGCCCTACGACGAGGACTACGGCCTCATCACCGTCGAGGCCATGGCCGCCGGCGCGCCCGTGGTCACGGTCGACGACAGCGGTGGGCCGACCGAGCTGATCCGCCACGGCGTCGACGGCCTGATCGCCGCGCCCACCCCCGAGGCCCTCGGCGCCGCGCTGGCCCGCCTGGTGACCGACCCGGCGCGCGCTCGTGAGATCGGCGAGGCCGGCCGCCGTCGCGCCGCCCGCATCACCTGGCCCGCCGCCGTCCGCACGATCCTTCCCCCCGACCCCGAACTGGCGATCAGATTCCCCCGCCCTTCGGGGAATCTGATCGCCAGTTCGCAGAAAGCCCGGCCCAAGGTCGTGGCCCTGACGACGTTCCGGGTGGCGGATCGGGGGCACGGCGGCCAGCTGCGGAGCTTCCACCTGTACGGGGCGCTGGCCCGGCACGCCGACGTCGAGATCGTCAGCCTCACCGACGGGGGCGAGGCCGGGTCGACCGAGCTGGCACCGGGTCTGGTCGAGACGGCCGTCCCGGTCAGCGACGCCCAGCGCCAGGCGGCCGAGGCGATGTCGCTCGCCGTGGGCCTGCCCGTCAGCGACCTGGCCGCCGGGTCGGAGATCGAGCGCACCCCCGCCTACCTGCGCCGGCTGCGGGCCGCCACCCGCCACGCCGACGTCGTCATCCTGGCCGAGCCCTACCTCCACCCCGCCCTGGCCGCGGCCGAGGTCGACCTCCCCTTCGTCTACGACGCCTTCAACGTCGAGGCCGACCTCAAGGGCGACGTCCTGCCGACCACCCGCGCCGGTCGCATCGTCCACGAGCAGGTGGTGACGCTCGAGGCCCGCGTCAGCGCCGAGGCCGCCGCCATCACGGCCTGCAGCAAGATCGACGCCCGGGCCCTGGCGGTCGCGGGCCACCGCCCCACCACCGATGTCACGGTCGTGCCCAACGGCACCGACACCCGGGCCTACCCGGGCCCCGATCCCGAGCGGCGGCGCCGTCAGGGCGAGCGGTGGCTCGCCCGCTACCGGAGCATCGACCCTCGAGCGCGAGAGCTCGAGGCCATCGCCGTCTTCGTGGGCAGCTGGCACCCGCCCAACCTCGACGCCGCCGAGCAGGTCATCCGCGCCGCCCCCTACGCCCGCGAGGTCCTGTTCGTGCTGGGCGGCCGTCACGGCGACGCCTTCGACGGCCGGAAGCTGCCGCCCAACGTGGTGTTCACCGGGGTCATGCCCTCCTCGGCCAAGGACGCCCTCCTCGACGCCGCCCACGTGGCCGTCAACCCCGTCCGCCTCGGGTCGGGCACCAACCTCAAGATCATCGAGTACCTGGCCGCCGGCATCCCGGTCGCCTCCAGCGCCTTCGGCGTGCGCGGCCTCGACATCGCCAACGGGGTCCACGCCGTCATCGGCGACGACATCCCCGCGACGGTCCGGGCCGTGCTCGACGATCCCGACGCGGCCACGGCGCGGGCCGTCGCCGGGCGGACCCTCGTCGAGGAGCGCTACGACTGGCGGGGCCTCGGCGACCGCCTCTGGACGGTCGTGCGGGACCTCGTGGGGTGACGGGATCGGGCCGGGACACGGGCTGCCTGTACGATCCGCCGTCCACTCGGACCAGGCGGCCAACGGGACCGAACCGCGGCCGCGACCCTCGGAGGTGCAGTGACCACGACCTGGACACGTGAGGAGCTGGAGGCCATGGCGGCCTCCTTGGGGCCGCACTGGTGGCACTCCATCGACCTCGGCCAGGGCGTCGTCACGGACGGCACCAAGCCGCCCCAGCTGATGGAGCAGGAGATCGAGGCGCTCCGGCTCCCCGACGACCTGACCGGCCGCACCGTGCTCGACATCGGGGCGTGGGACGGCGGCTTCTCGTTCGCGTGCGAGCGCAGGGGGGCCGAGGTGACGGCCCTCGACCACTACATCTGGTCGATCGACCTCGACGAGAAGGCCGGCTACTCCGGGCGGTGCGCGGCCGCCGGCATCGAGCCCCGGCCGTTCGAGGAGGTGCCCGAGGTCTGGCGGCCCGACACCCTCCCGGGCAAGCGCGGCTTCGACACCGCCCACGAGGCGCTGGGGTCGGGGGTCACCGCCGTCGTCGGCGAGCTGGAGACCATCGACCTCGACCAGCTCGGGACCTACGACATCGTCCTCTACCTGGGCGTGCTGTACCACGTGCTCGATCCCTTCGCCGCCCTCAAGCGGCTGGCCCACGTGACCCGCGACCTGGCGGTGATCGAGACCGAGATGATCCGCCTCGTCGGCGCCGACGGCGCGGACGACCGCCCGCTCTTCGAGTTCCTCCCCGGCTCCGCCCTCAACGACGACCCGACCAACTACTGGGTCCCGAACGTGGCCGCGCTCGAGGGCATGTGCCGTGCCGCCGGCTTCGCCGAGGCCCACACCTACGTGGAGGAGGCCCCGCCCGCCCCGGCGGCCTCCGGCCCGGCGGCGTCCAGCCGGGCCGCCGCCGTCCGCGCCCAGCTGGGCCGGATCAAGCGGCGGGTCCTCGGCGATGACCGTGGCCCGGCGGCTCCGCGGGTCGAGCTCCAGCGCTTCCGGGCGGTCACCCACGCCCGGCACTGACGTCGCCATCCGATGGCATCGGCACCTCGTGGGGTGAGGGGCCAGCGCCGGTCCGATCGAGTCCGCCAGCAGGCGCCCGTTACCCTTGGTCCGCACGCCGAGGAGACCGATTGACCACCGCACCCACCCACGAGCTCGAGCCGACGTTCGAGCGCGAGATCGGTCCGGCCACGGAGATCTCCAAGCGGCCCAACCCCATCCGCCGCCTGATGAACGTCTGGGCCTACCGCGAGCTGCTCGGGAACCTCGTCCGCAAGGAGCTGAAGGTCAAGTACAAGAACAGCGTCCTCGGCTTCGTCTGGACGCTGCTCAACCCGACCCTCTACCTCGTGGTCTTCTCGCTGGTCTTCCAGGAGGTCCTGCGGGTCCAGGTCCCGTACTACGCCATCTTCTTCCTGTCCGGCCTGCTCGTGTGGAACTTCTTCTCCACCGCCCTGGGCTCGGGCACGGGCTCGATCACCGGCAACGCCCAGCTGGTGCAGAAGGTCTGGTTCCCCCGCGAGATCCTGCCCCTGGCCGCCATCGGTGCGGCGATGGTCCACTTCGCCCTCCAGGCCATCGTGCTGGTCGCGGCGCTGGGCATCTTCCGGCGGGCGCCGTCGACCGAGTACCTGGTCGCCCTGCCCTTCGCCTTCGTCGTGCTCCTGATCCTGGCCGCGGCGCTGGCCATCGCCCTGTCGGCGATCAACGTCTACCTGCGCGACACCGAGCACCTGCTCGAGCTGGCCCTGCTGGCCTGGTTCTGGCTGTCGGCCGTCGTCTACCCCTACCGCCAGGTGGCCGAGCGGCTGGGGCCGAGCCGGGAGTGGATGGCCTCGCTCAACCCGATCATCCCGATCGTGCTCACCTTCCAACGAGTGCTCTACAACCCCGACGACTCGACCTTCGGCTGGTACACCAACGGCGGCTCGGGCGGACCCCACTTCGACACGAGCGGCCAGCACGCCCAGGACATCCCCGCCCTGATCCACCACCCCCTCAGCTGGTACCTGTCCCGCCTGGGCATCGTCGGCCTGATGTCGTTCGGCCTGCTGCTCGGAGCCCTGTGGCTGTTCGGCCGGCTCGAGGACGACATGGCCGAGGAGATCTGACCGTGCCCGAGGTCATCACCATCGACTCGGTGTCCAAGGTCTTCAAGATGGCCAAGGACAAGCCCAAGTCGGCCAAGGAGCGGGTGATCCGGGCCGGGCGCATCAAGTGGGAGGAGTTCCGGGCCCTCGACGACGTGTCGTTCAGCGTCGAGCAGGGCGAGACCCTCGCCATGCTCGGCCACAACGGCAGCGGGAAGTCCACGCTGCTCAAGTGCGTCGCCGGCACCCTCCGGCCCACCAAGGGCACCATCACCCACCGGGGCCGGCTGGCCGCCCTGCTCGAGCTGGGCGCCGGGTTCCACCCCGATCTCACCGGCCGGGAGAACGTCTTCCTCAACGGCTCGATCCTCGGCTTCTCCAAGTCCCAGGTCGAGGGGATCTTCGACGACATCGTCGACTTCGCCGAGCTCGAGGAGTTCATCGACCTCCAGGTGAAGCACTACTCGTCGGGCATGTACGCCCGCCTCGGCTTCGCCGTGGCCATCAACGTCGACCCCGACATCTTGCTGGTCGACGAGGTCCTGTCGGTCGGCGACGAGGCCTTCCAGCGCAAGTGCATCGACCGCATCCGGCGCATGCAGCGCGAGGGCCGCACCATCCTCGTGGTCTCCCACGCCACCGACACGGTGCGGCAGATCGCCGACCGGGCCGTGGTGCTCGACCACGGGAAGATGATCGCCGACGCCGCCCCGGGCGAGGCGATCCGCACCTTCCGCGAGGCCCTCGCCGCCCGCGGCGTCGAGGTCCCCCTCCACGCCGAGGAGGCCGACCACACGCCGCCCACGATCGCCGACCCCGTCACCGGCGAGATGCCCATCATCATCGGGCCGGGCGCGCTGGTCGACGATCCCGGCGCCACCGTCAAGATCCGCCACGTCATCGCCGAGTACCCCGACGAGGAGGCCGGCCACCTGCTCCCCGGCCAGCCCCTCAAGCTGCGCATCGGCTACGCCGCCACCGGGATGATCACCGACGTGGCCTTCGCCGTCGAGATCTTCGACGAGGACGGCACCCGGCTGATGGGCACCACCACCGACGTGCTGGAGCAGTACATCCACGCCGTGAAGGGCGAGGGCGAGGTCACCTTCGTCTTCGACTCCATGCCGCTGCTCGACGGCACCTTCCCGCTGACCGTGGCCATCCACTCCCACGACGGCGGCACCATCTACGACGAGCGCGAGTTCGAGGACTCCTTCTCGGTGATGAACCCCGGCCGCACCAGGGGCATCGTCAACTTCCCCGTCAAGGTCGAGCACCTCTTCCACTTCTGAACTCGCTCGCTGGGGCGGGGTTCAGCGGCAAGGCTCCGTCCATGGCCGTGGTGCAGGTGGCGGGGGCGGGGTTCGCCCATCCGGGGGGTGCCCCGCTGTTCGAGGACGTGGGGTTCCGCGTCCGCACCGGGCAGCACGTCGCGCTGGTGGGGGCCAACGGCGTCGGCAAGTCGACGCTGCTGCGCTGCATCGTGGGCGAGCACGCCCTGACCGAGGGCACGATCCACTGCGACGGCACCGTCGCCCTGATGCCCCAGGCCATCGGCACCGGCGAGGAGGGCGCGGCGACCGTGCGGGACCTGCTGGTGCGGTTCGCGCCCACGGCCATACGGGACGCCGCTCTCGCCCTGGGCGCCGCCGAGCGCGCCAACCACGAGGCGCCGACGGCCGCCACCGGTCTCGCCCTCGGCGATGCCGTGATCGGCTGGGCCGACGTCGGCGGCTACGACCAGGAGAGCCGGTGGGACGCGGCGTGCGCCGCCGTCCTCCGCCAGGGCCTGGACGTCGCCGGCGGGCGTCCCGTCGCCACCTTGTCGGGCGGCGAGCGCAAGCGCCTCGTGCTGGAGTCGCTCCTGGCCAGCGACGCCGACGTCCTGCTCCTCGACGAGCCCGACAACTTCCTCGACATCCCGGCCAAGCGCTGGCTCGAGCGCCGCCTCCGGGCGACCACCAAGACGGTGCTGCTCGTGAGCCACGACCGCGAGCTGCTGGCCACCGCCGCCGACGCCGTCGTCACCGTCGAGGGCAACGGCGCCTGGACCCACCCGGGCAGCTGGGCCACCTACGCCGCCGCCCGCGAGGCCCGCAACGAGGCGCTGGGCGACGCCCGGGCGCGCTGGAAGGCCGAGGAGCGACGGCTGTTCCAGCTCTACAAGGAGCTCAAGCAGCGGGCGTCGATCAGCGACGGCAACGCCAAGAAGGCCGACGCCGCCGAGAGCCGGTGGGAGCGCTGGGTCGAGGCCGGCCCGCCCCCGCCGCCCCCCAAGGACAAGACGGTGCGGATGCGGCTCG
>DASVEC010000254.1:0-7259 GCA_036380755.1 Iamia sp.
TCCCCCACCGCTCGTCGTCGACCCCCACGACGAGGACGTCGGCCACGCCCGGGTGGCCGTGGAGGACGCCCTCGACCTCCTCCGGGTAGACCTTCTCGCCTCCGGTGTTGATGCACTGCGAGCCCCGGCCCAGCAGGTGGACGGTGCCGTCGGCGTCGACCGTGCACATGTCGCCCGAGAGGACCCACCGCACCCCGTCGACCTCGACGAAGGTCTCGGCCGTCTTCTCCGGATCGCCGTCGTAGCCGAGGGGGATCCGGCCCGACGTGGCCAGCCGGCCGACGTCCCCCGACCCCGGCTCGACCGGTCGCAGCGCCTCGTCCAGCACCGTCGTGGTCGGCCCGACCGAGAACGACGCCCCGCCCCGGCGGGACGCCGCGCCCGACTCGCCCTCGCCCGGCATGGTCCGCGCCGCGCCCTGGACCCCGCTCTCCGACGAGCCCATGCCGTCGGTGAAGACGCAGCCCGGGAAGGCGGCGACGATCCGGCTGCGGAGCGACGACGACAGCGGCGCGGCGCCGTTGGCGACCGAGTAGAGCGAGGAGGTGTCCCACCGGCCGGGGTGCGACTCGAGCGCCTCCAGCATCGGCTTGGCCACGGCGTCGCCCACCATGGTGAGGGCGTTGACCTTCTCCCGCACCAGCAGGTCCCACGCCGCCTCGGCGTCGAAGCTGCCGGGGACGAGGACGATGGTACCGCCGCCGAAGAACCACATGAACGACGTCCACTGGGCGGCGGCGTGCATCAGCGGGGCGATCGGCATGAAGACCATCGACTCGACGAAGCGGTCGGCCATCTGGGCCGGGTCGGTGACCGGGCCGGACAGCCGCATCGGGTCGCCACCCCCGAGGCAGGCGTAGAAGGCGTCCTCCTGGCGCCACAGCACGCCCTTGGGCAGGCCGGTGGTGCCGCCGGTGAACATCAGGTAGTGGTCGTCGCCCGAGCGTCCCTCGGTGACGATCGGCCCGTCGGGCGCCGCCGCCAGCGCCGAGGCGTACGGCACCGCGCCGGGGACCACCGCATCCGCCGGCGACGACCCGTCGATGTCGTCGACGGCGAGCACCGTCCCCATCGAGCCGACCACGTCGGCGACCCCCGCCACGGCGTCGCCCAGCGAGCGGTGGTAGACGGCGGCCGACGCCCGCGACTTCTCCAGCACGTACCGCAGCTCGTTGGCGACGTAGCGGAAGTTGACGTTGACCGGGATCGCCCGCAGCTTGAAGGCGGCGATCATCACCTCGAGGTACTCGGGTGCGTTGCGGAGGATGATCGCCACCCGGTCGCCGGGACCGATGCCCGCGGCCCGGAGGTGGTGGGCGATGCGGGTGGCGTTGGCGTCGAGCTCGCCGTAGGTCCGCCGCTCGGGCCCGACCACGAGGGCGAGACGATCCGGCACGCGGGCCGACGCCCACTCCCAGATGTCCGCCAAGTTGAACGATGCGGGCGCGTCGGCCCCGACGTCAGACGACATCGAGTCCTTCTACCGGACCGGGGACGCTCCCGCCGACCGACGCCGCGTAGGCCTCGCGGTAGCGGGTGGTCGAGTGGACCGGGTCCGTGTCGAAGCGGGGGATGACCTCGCGGCCGAACAGCTCCATCGAGGCCACGACCGTCTCGGTCGGCAGCGTGTTGGTGGTGGGGCTGAAGGTCAGCTGGTCGAAGCCGAGGTCGACCCAGCGCTGGACCGAGCGGGCGCAGTCGTCGGGATCGCCGATGGCGACGTAGCCCTCGGCCGACAGCTGCTCGACCTGCTCGGGCGTGGGCTCCGGGATCTTGTTCGGCCACTCGGGGAAGTTCTTGGGCCGGGGCACGTTGTCGAGCCAGTGGTACGCCAGGGTCGTGTAGTAGTTCATCCCCATGTTGGAGGCGACCTCGAAGGCCTTGTTGCGGTCCTCCATGCACAGCATGTTGGTGACGCCCATGATGTTGTCGTTGACGTAGTCGCCGACCGGCGTGGCCCCGCCGATGGCGGCCTTGTAGCTGTTGATCAGCGGCTCCATCTGCGAGGGCTTGCCCAGGGCGAAGCAGAAGGCGCCGAGGCCGAGCTCGCCCGCCTCGGTGAAGGTGCCCGGGCTGCCGGCGGCGACCCACATGCCGGGGTGACCGGTGCCGTGCGGGCAGGGGAAGATCTTGCGCTCGGGCACGGCGAAGTGCTCGCCGTCGTAGCTGTAGACCTCGTCCTTCCACATCTTCGGGATCTCGCGGATCGTCTCCCGCCACATGCTCTTGGTGTCGTCGACGCTGGGGATGCCGAAGCCGAGGACCTCGGTCGACGACGAGCCCCGACCGGTGCCGAACTCGAAGCGGTTGTTGGTGAGGTGGTCGAGCAGGGCCACGTTCTCGGCGATCCGCACGGGCTTGTTCACCGGCGGGGTGATGTTGAAGATCGCCGAGCCGAGGTGGACCCGCTCGGTCTGCGCCGCGCAGAAGGCGAGGAAGGCCTCGGGCCCGGGCATGTGGCTGTACTCGTCGAGGAAGTGGTGCTGCGGGCACCACACGTACTTGAAGGCGTAGGCGTCGGCGGCCTTGGCGATCTCGACGTTGCGGAAGATGCGGCGGTGCTCGGCGTGCGGATCACGATCCCGCTCGAACTGGGGCACGAACAGCTGGGCGAAGACTCCGAACTCCATGCCGCCAAAACTAGAACACGTTCTAGTTTCTGTCCACCTCGCCATCGCCCGCTAGTTTCTGACGGGTCGTCAGAAATGAGGAGCAGGCATGGCTGAGCAGGATCGGATCGGTCCCCTGGCGGGGGTGCGCATCGTGGAGTGCTCGATGCTCGGGCCCGGCGCCATCACCACTTCGCTGGCCGACCTCGGCGCCACCGTCATCAAGGTCGAGCCGCCCACGGGCGACTACATCCGGCAGATGACGTGGCCGATCGTCGAGGGCACCTCGCTGATGCACCTCCACATCAGCCGGGGCAAGCGGTCGATCACCATCGACCTGCGCACCGACGAGGGCAAGGCCGTGTTCCTCGACCTGGTGCGCGACGCCGACGCCGTGGTCGAGGCCATGCGCCCGGGCGGGCTCGAGCGGCGGGGCCTCGGCTACGAGGCGCTCAAGGAGGTCAACCCCAAGATCGTCTTCTGCACCATCTCGGGCTACGGCGCCACCGGGCCCTACAAGACGATGCCGAGCCACGGCATCGCCTACGACGTGTGGGCCGGGCTGGTGCAGCCGGAGACCACCGAGGACGGCTTCTGCTACATCCCCGAGCACCCGTCGGTCGGCATCCACGCCGGCCCGCTGTTCGGCGCCCTCGGCATCCTGGCCGGCATCACCAAGGCCCGCGCCACCGGCGAGGGCTGCCAGCTCGAGATCGCCCAGAGCGACGCCGCCGCGGCCATGGACTGGCTCCGCAGCGAGACCTACAAGGCCTACGAGCGGCCCGAGAGCGAGGTCACCGGGAACAAGGCCGACGGCTACGAGCGCCGGGCGCCGGGCACGGCCGGGATGAAGGACGGGGTCCGCTACCAGTTCTACGAGACGGCCGACGGGCACATCCTGTTCATGTCGTCCGAGCGCGAGTTCTGGAAGAACTTCTGCGACGGCATCGGCCGGCCCGAGCTGTTCGAGGCCCACCCCGGCAGCCAGTACGCCGACCACGCCCGGGGCAACGAGGAGCTGCGGGTCATCCTGCGCGACGTCTTCCGGGAGCGGACGACGGCCGAGTGGGTCGCCTTCGGCGACGAGCACAACACCCCGATCGCCCCGGTCAACACGCCCAAGACCATCGCCGACGATCCGCAGTTCCAGGACCGCCTGCCCTGGATCCCCAAGGAGCTCGTCGGGGCCGACCAGGTCCCGTCGCCGCTCAAGTTCCTCGACGCCCCCATCCCCGAGCCCACCATGGCCCCGACCGTCGGCCAGCACACCGACGAGATCCTGGGCCAGGTCCTGGGCTACGACGCGGCCCGGATCGCCGAGCTCCGCGCCGCCGGCGCCCTCGGCTGAGCGGACCTCGCCCGGGGGGTGAGGCAGCCCCGGAGTTGGTACCCGAAGGGCCCGACCGGGTACCGAACGCCGGTGACCGCACCCGCCCCGCCCCCGTCCACCGGTGCCCGTGGGGGGCGGAGGGCCTGGGCGGCGCTCGCCATCGGGACGGTCCTCGTCCTCGTCCTCGTACTCGTCGTCGTCCTGGTGACCCGGTCGGACGAGCGGCAGGCGACGGAGCAGGCGGCCGAGGAGGTCCACTTCCAGAGCCCGTCGGGGCTGGCCGTCGTCCCGGGCGAGGACGGGAGCGACCGACCCGAGATCGTCGGTCTGATCACGACGACCGGCGACGACGGCACCGACGTCGACATCGTCCGGGCCGCCATCGACGGCTCGATCACCTGGCGCAACGGCACCATCGTCGATGACATCGGGACCGATGCCGAGGTGGTGACCGTGGTCGAGGACATGGTCCTGGTCATCGTGGACGACGAGCTCGTGGCCCTCGACCTCGGGACCGGGTCGGAGGAGTGGCGCCGTCCGTTCGACGTGGCCCGGGAGACGTGCGCCGGGTGCATCTCGATGGTGGGGAGCACCCTCGTGGCGATCTCCCGCCGGGGCGCCGTCTGGGGCCTGAACCCCTCCACCGGCGAGGAGATCTGGTCCCGCCACCCCGCGGGAGCGGCGCAGGTCTATGTGGCCCCGGTGGTCGCCGGTGACGCGGTCGTCGTCGCCGAGGAAGCCGACGACGGGATCGACCTCGTGATCCTCGACGCCGCCACCGGTGACGAGCGGGACCGCTTCCAGCCGCGCTGCACCCCCACGGCCGAGACCCGGGAGGAGGGGGTGGGGCTCGGAGTCACCGTCGAGGCCGTCCCCGACAGCACGGACGTCGTCGTCGCCTTCGGCCACGAGGCCACGTGCGCCCAGCGCTGGACCACGGAGCGCCCCGCACCGACCTGGCAGACCGTCGTCGACGAGGTCGGGTACTACGGCGGCACGCTCGAGAGCGTGGTCGACGACGCTCACCTCGCCGTCGCCGGGCAGGACGGCTTCGTCGTCGCCTTCGACATCGCCACCGGGGCCGCGACCACGCTCGCCGACCCAGGCGGCGGGGTGTCGGTGGCACCGGCCGCCCTGTCGGGCGACGTGGTCGTGGCGGTCACCTCCACCGAGGACGGTGGCTGGACCGGCCTGCTCACGGGGGACCTGGACGAGGGCGAGGCGGTCGGTCCGCGCCTCGCCTTCGACCCCGGCGTCGGCTTCGTCCGCGCCGACGAGGTCGCCGGTCGGGTGGGCGCCACCGAGGACCACGACGTCGAGATCCTGGCCACCACCCCGGGCGGCATCGTCCTCGTCACCCTCCCCGCCACTGGCCCGGGGCCGCGGACGCTGCCGATCTCCTCGATCGACCCGGACACCGGCGAGCGGGTCGAGGGGCCGACGGCGATGCTGGAGCAGGACCCCGACGCCGTGACCAACGGGCTGGACTGGTTCCACACGGTGGTCGACGGCCGCGCCGTCGTCACCGTCGGCGGCCTCCCTCAGCTGGTCGACCTGGAGACCGGCGAGGTCGTCGCCTCGTGGCCCTTGCCGGGCTGATCAGCCGGCGTAGCAGCCGATGCTCGTGGTCTCGATGGTGACGGGCGCGAAGGGCACGCCGTCCTCGGCCCTGAGGCCGGTCAGGGTGGCCCGGCCGGCGATGTCGCCACAGCCGTCGACGTCGCCCTCGTCGGGCAGGGGGTCGAGGACCACCTCACCGGAGCCGGCAATGAGGGCGACGGTCTCGTCGGGCTCGGCATCACCGTCGATCAGGTCGGTGCAGAAGTTGCCGGTCATGTCCCGGTCGCCACGGAGCACGAAGGCCTCGACGTCGTCCTGGGGGAGGTCGATGGCGATGGTGGTCGGCTCGGCGCTGGAGCGATCGATGGCGTCGACGGAGACGGTGATGGCCACGGTGCCGTCGTCAGTGGCGGCCCAGAGGTAGGCATCGCCGCAGCCGCCGCTCCGGGTCAGCGCGACCGGCGCCTCGCACGATGTCTCGATGGGGCCGAACGTGGTGCCGTCCTCGGCCTCGAGGCCGTCGATGCGGAACGCGCAGCCGTCGACCTCCACCCGGCCCTGGGCGGCGGGCGAGCGCGCCGCCACCGTGGCCTCCGGGTCGCAGACGTCTCGCTCCAGGTCCTCGCCGTGGAGGACGGTGACGACGATGTCCTCGCTCGGGAGGTCGGCCTCGTCGCCGGACCCGACGACAGCGACCGTGACGGCCAGCGATCCGGTCTCGTCCGCCGCCCACTGCAGGCCGTCGTCGCAGACGCCGGAGCGGGTCAGCTCCTCGGCCACGGGACCGGGGACCAGGGCGCCCAGCGACTCCACGTCGCCGTCGGCGCCGGGGTCGCCCTCCGAGCAGCCGCTCAACGTCACGAGCACCACCGCGCCGACCAGGAGGGCCCTCACGCCATCAGGGCGACGGCGGCGTCGATGCGATCGGCGATGACCGAGAGGCTGGAGGCCCAGAAGGCCTCGTCGCGGATGTCGATGCCGAAGCGGGCCGCGAGCGGGGCCGCGTCGCCCAGGCCGGTGGCGCCGAGCAGGTCGTCGTAGCCGCCCCGGAACCGCTCCGGGTCGCGGCGGAACTCGGCGTAGAGACCCAGCCCGAAGAGCAGGCCGAAGGTGTAGGGCCAGTTGTAGAACGACGTGTAGTAGTGGCCCTTGACCGCCCACATGTACGGGTGGCGGTGCTCGGGGTCGACGCCGTCGAGGTAGGCGGTGGCCTGGGCCTCGTCCATCAGCTCGGTCATGCGGGCGGGGCCGACGGCACCGCCGGCGCGCTCGGTCGACAGCGCCTGCTCGAACAGGTACCGGCTGTGGATGTCCACCACGACCTGGGCCGAGCCGACGAGGTCGCCGTCGAGGATGGCCAGGCGGGCGCCGGCGTCGTCGCCGGCCGCGTCGAGGCCGGCCTCGACCATCACCGTCTCGCAGAAGATCGACGCCGTCTCGGCCAGCGCCATGGGGGTCGCCCGCAGCAGCCAGGGCCGATGGCCCAGCTGGGTGTTGTGGTAGGCGTGGCCCAGCTCGTGGGCGAGGGTCTGGACGCTGTTGAACGAGCCGTCGTAGCTGAGCAGCACCCGGCTCTCCTCGTCGCGCACCGGCATGCAGAAGGCGCCGCCGACCTGGCCCGGCCGGGGCTCGGCGTCGATCCTCCCCTCGCCGACCGCCCGGTGCAGCAGGGCGACGAGCCCCGGCGAGTAGGTGCCGAAGGCGTGCTCGACGGCGCCCACGGCCTCGTCCCAGGTGAAGCGGCGGGGCGTGCCGAGCGG
>DASVEC010000255.1:0-5011 GCA_036380755.1 Iamia sp.
AGCTCCTCCGGGGACAGCCCCGTCCGGACGTCGACGTCGTGGCCGGCGGCACGCAGGGCGTCGAGCCCGCCGTCGGCGATCTTCTCGGTGACGAGCACTCGGGCCATCGGCCGAGTCTGGCCCGGTCGACCACCCCCCTCCAACGTGGCTGGGATGAACGTCAGGTGGTGGCCGTCTCGGGGAGGGGGGGCAGGTCGTCGGCCGGGGTGAAGCCGAGGACCTGTCCGTAGAAGGCCAGCTCGGCCTGGAGGGCGCGGACGATGGTGTCGCCCTGGCGGAAGCCGTGACCCTCGCCGGCGAAGAGCAGGTAGGCGTGGGGCAGGCCCTTGGCCGCCACCGCGGCGACGACGGCCTCGGCCTGGCTCGGCGGCACGACCATGTCGTCGGCGCCCTGGAGCACGAGCACCGGTGTGGCCAGCCCGTCGAGCTGGTTGATCGGGCTGCGCTCGGCGTAGGTCGCCTCGGCCTCGGGCCACGGCCCGACCAGGCCGTCCAGGTAGCGGGACTCGAACTTGTGGGTGTCGCGCGCCAGCGCCGCCAGGTCGGTGACGCCGTAGAGGCTGGTGCCGGCGGCGAAGACGTCGGACGTGCACAGCGCGGCCAGGGTGGTGAGGCCACCGGCCGAACCGCCCCGGATCACCACCCGGTCGCCGTCGACCTCGCCCTGGCCGGCGAGGAAGCGGGCGGCGGCGATGCAGTCCTCGACGTCGACCACGCCCCAGCCGCCGTCGAGCAGCCGCCGGTAGGGCCGGCCGTAGCCGGTCGACCCGCCGTAGTCGACGTCGACGACGGCGAAACCCCGGGACGTCCACAGCTGGGTGCGGAGGTCGAGCATCGGGCGCGCCGCCGCCGTGGGGCCGCCGTGGATCACCACGACCAGCGGCGGGCGCTCGCCGTCGGGCCCGGCCGACGTGCTGCTGGTGGGTCGGTAGAAGAGGGCGTGGGCCGTCCGGCCACCGGCACTGGGGAAGGCGATCGGCTCGGGCGCCGAGATGGCGTCGGCCGTGAGCGGGAGGTCGCGCTCGGCTCGCAGGATCCCGGCGGTGGGCACGGTCAGGCGGCCCCGGCCACCGTCGGACGCCACCGCGCCGGCGGCGGGCGGGAGGTCGAGCAGGACGGGGGTGGGTTCGGCGGTGGCCGAGGCGACCACGACCACGGCCTGCGCCGGCCCCGGCCCGGCCACGACCTGGCTCACGACCGTGACCGGCGACCCGCCGACGTCGAGCGAGACGGGCATCGGCGAGGCCGCGGGCGTAGCCGGATCGACCAGCACCAGGCCGGTGGTGCCACCGGCCGTGGCCGAGGCGAGGACCCGACCGTCGCCGAGGCAGGCGTACCCGCGCAGCCCGCCGACCCAGCGGGGCCCGCCGATCTCCGCGTCCATCGGCGCCACCACCCGGGCGACGCCGTCGGGCGCGGGCCCGCCCGGGTCGAGGATCCGGTGGAGGTTCCACCACCCGGATCGGTCCGAGCACGCCCACAGCGACCCGTCGGACGACCACTCGGGTTGGACGACCGACTCGTCGGGCCCACCGGCGACGACCACGGGCGCGCCCCGGAGGACGGGCGCGCCACCCGCATCCAGACCCAGCCCGGCGACGCACAGCTCGGTGCCGTCCCACGGCATGCGGGGGTGGTGCCACCGGATCCACGCCAGGCGGGCCGGCCCCGGCACCGGTGAGGCGACGAAGTCGTCCCCGGTCACCAGCACCCGGATGGCGGAGGGATCGTCGGCGGCCGAGCCGTCGGTGGGCACGGCGACGATGTCGTGCCGGGCCTCGGAGGCGGACGCCGGCACGTCGGCCTCGCCCGGGTGGGCCTCGCGCACGGCCAGCACCCACCCCCGGTTGAGGGCGGTCACGTCGCCGTACCGCAGCCCGCGCCGCGACACGGGCGCAGGCGTGATCGGCACCGGCACGCCGGCCGGATCGTCGGCCACGAGGCGGTGGAGCCGCTGGTCGTCCCACGCCGCGAAGACGACCACGCCGCTCTCGGCGCACCACGCGCCGCCGCCGTACTCGTACAGCCCGGTGCGGGCGCTCCAGCCCGGGCCCAGGACGTCGTGGGCGGTGCCGTCGATCCGCCGCCGCACCAGCTCGATGCGCCCGCCCTCGGCCGGCCGCGACTCGCTCCACCACACGTCGTCGGCGTCGACTTGCACCTCCCCCACCGCCGCCGCCCCGACCACGAGGTCCTCGATGGCCAGCGGCGACGGCCACGTCCCGTAGGGCCGGACCTGGCGGTCGGTCACCGGGAGAGGAGGTCGGCGATGCGGGCGACGCCCTCGCCCAGGTCGTCGTCGCCCAGGGCGAACGACAGGCGGGCGTAGCCGGGGGCGGCGAAGGCCTCGCCGGGGACGATGGCGACCTTGGCCTCCTCGAGGATGACCGCCGCCAGCTCGACGGTGGAGCTCACGGGGCGTCCGGCCACCGAGCCCCGCTGGACGATGTCCTCGAACGACGGGAAGGCGTAGAAGGCGCCCTGGGGGAGCATGCAGCTGACCCCCTCGATGGCGTTGAGCAGGCCGTGGATGGCCTTGCCGCGCCGGTCGAACGACTCCCGCATGCGGACGACGTCGTCGAGCCCGCCGGAGACCGCGGCCAGGGCGGCGCGCTGGCTGACGTTGGCCACGTTGGAGGTCTGGTGCGACTGGAGCCCCGACGCGGCCTTGACGATGTCGGTCGGACCGACGATCCACCCGACGCGCCAGCCGGTCATGGCGTAGGTCTTGGCCACGCCGTTGAGCACGAGGCAGCGATCGGCGATCTCGGGGACGAGCGTGGCGATCGAGTGGAACTCGTGCTGGTCGTAGGTGAGGTGCTCGTAGATCTCGTCGGTGACGACCCAGACGTCGTTCTCGGCCGCCCACCGGCCGATCGCCTCGACCTCCTCGCGGGGGTACACGGCGCCGGTCGGGTTCGACGGCGACACGAACACCATGGCCTTGGTGTTCGGCGTGCGGGCGGCCTCCAGCTGGTCGACGGTGACGCGGAAGCCGGACGCCTCGGGGGCGAGGATCTCGACGGGCACGCCACCGGCCAGGCGGATGGGCTCGGGGTAGGTGGTCCAGTAGGGGGCGGGCAGCAGGACCTCGTCGCCCGGGTCGAGGAGGGTGGCGAAGGCGTTGTAGACGGCGTGCTTGCCGCCGTTGGTGACGAGGACCTGATCGGGCGAGACCTCGTAGCCCGAGTCCCGGAGGGTCTTCTCGGCGATGGCCGCCCGCAGCTCGGGCAGGCCCGGCGCCGGCGTGTAGCGGTGGTTCTTGGGGTCGCGGCAGGCGGCGACGGCGGCCTCGACGATGTGGTCCGGCGTCGGGAAGTCGGGCTCGCCGGCACCGAAGCCGATGACGTTCTCGCCCGCCGCCTTGAGGGCCTTGGCCTGGGCATCGACGGCCAGGGTGGCCGAGGGCGTGATGGCGGCGACCCGGCGGGACACACGGCGGGCGGCGGAGCTGGACATCGGAGGGCCTCTCGGGAGATGGGGGCCATCGGACTTTGCCGATGGGTGGGCGTACGCGATCGTGGCACGTCGATGGCCTCCTCCCCGCCCGACATCAACATCCCCGCCGACCTGCTGCCCGCCGACGGCCGCTTCTGCTGCGGCCCGTCCAAGGTCCGCCCCGATGCGGTCGCCGCCCTCGCGGCCGAGGCCGGTGACTACCTCGGCACCTCCCACCGCCAGCCCGGCGTCCGCTTCATGGTCGCCCGCCTCCGCAACGGCCTGGCCGAGATGTTCGCCCTGCCCGACGGCTACGAGGTCCTCCTGGGCAACGGCGGCACCACCGCCTTCTGGGACGCCCTCTCCTTCGGCGTCGTCCAGGAGCGGAGCCACCACCTGGTCTTCGGCGAGTTCTCGGGCAAGTTCGCCGAGGTCACCCGCTCGGCCCCGCACCTGGGCGAGCCGTCGACGGCGAAGGCCGACCCCGGGACGGCCCCGGCGCTGGCCGCCGTCGACGGCGTCGACGCCTACGCCCTCACCCACAACGAGACCTCGACGGGTGTGGCCGTCACCCCCACCCGCCCCGACGGCGCCGATCCCGACAGCCTGGTGCTCGTCGACGCCACCTCGGCCGCCGGCGGGCTCCGCTTCGACCCGGCCGACACCGACGTCTACTACTTCGCCCCGCAGAAGTGCCTGGCCTCCGACGGCGGGTTGTGGCTGGCCGCCTGCTCCCCCGCCGCCATCGAGCGGATCGAGCGCATCTCGGCCAGCGACCGGTGGGTCCCGGCCAGCCTCGACCTGGGCATCGCCCTGGAGAACTCCCGCAAGGACCAGACCTACAACACCCCCGCGCTGGCCACGATCTTCCTGGCCGTGCAGCAGGTCGAGTGGATCAACTCCCACGGCGGGCTGCACTGGGCCGCCGGCCGGTGCGAGGCCAACGCCCGCATCGCCTACGAGTGGGCCGAGGCGTCCGAGCACGCCACCCCCTACGTCACCGACCCCGAGCTGCGCAGCAACGTGGTGGCCACCGTCGACCTGGCCGACGACGTCGACGCCACCGTCGTCGCCGCCGTCCTCCGCGCCAACGGCGTCCACGACACCGAGAGCTACCGCAAGCTGGGCCGCAACCAGCTCCGCTTCGCCCTGTTCCCGGCCATCGACAGCACCGACGTCATTGCCCTCACCCGCTCCGTCGACCACGTCGTGGGAGAGCTGCGAGGGAGCTAGCCCGAACTCGGTGGAGTAAGCGCCCGGTTTCGGGCGCCTACTCCACCGAGTTCGCCTTCGGCTAGTAGACGTCGCGGTTGTCGATGCCCATCTCGGCGCGGATCTCGTTCTCGGTGAACCACTCGGGATGGTCGTCGAGCATGTCGCGATCGCCGTCGCCGTCGAGGTCGATGCCGACCGAGTTGACCTCGGGGATCGGCGCCGTGTGCTCGTCGCCGTCGGGCTCGGTCTGGCGGTACTCGCCGTCGGGGGCGATCCGGTCCTCCATGCCGATGTCGCGCAGGCTGTCGTCGTCGGACCACTCGCCCCGCTGGTGGTCGTAGGCGTGAGACAGCTCGTG
>DASVEC010000256.1:0-11606 GCA_036380755.1 Iamia sp.
GTCATGTCGGTGTCGAGCTCGGCGAAGTAGGCCACGCCGACCCGGGCCCCGCTCGGCTTGAGCTCCGCCCGCAGGGTGTTGCCCAGCGCCTCGACCGCGGCCTTGGACGCGCCGTAGGCCCCGAGCAGCGGCGGCTGGACGGCGGCGGCCAGCGAGGAGACGGCCACGGCGTAGCCGGCCGGGTGGCTGATGTGGGGCCCGGCGGCCCGGAGCGTCAGGTAGGCGCCCATGACGTTGACGTCGAGCGTCCGGCGCATGATCTCGGGGTCGCCCCCGACGAGCGGGAGCTGGGCCGCCACCCCGGCGTTGGCCACCGCCACGTCGAGCCCGCCGAGGTGGGCCACCGCAGTGGCCACGGCCGCATCGACCTCGTCCTCGACGGTGACGTCGCACTCGGCCCACGGCGCGTCGCCGCAGCGGGCGGCCACCGCGGCCAAGCCCTCGGGCTCCAGCCCGGCGAGGGCGACGCGCGCGCCGCGCTCGTGCAGGCGCACGGCCAGGGCGGCGCCGATCCCCCGGGCCGCGCCGGTGATCAGCACTCGCCGTCCGGTCAGGTCGGATCGGTCAGCCATCGGTGGACTCCTCGTTGCAGCTGTCGGTCGGGTCGTCGCCCGCCAGGCGGGCCTCGACGAAGGCGGTCACCGCGTCGGCGGTGGAGGGGAGGATCGAGCCGTGATCGGCGCCCTCGACCACGGTCAGCTCGGTGACCTGGCCGGCCGCGCACATCCGGTCGAAGAGGTCGCGCACCCGGTCGATCACCACCCGGTCGTCGATCGTGCCCGACGCCAGGTAGACGGGCACGCCGTCGACGGCGACGTCGCCCACGTCGTTCTCCCGGACCAGCGAGGCGGCCGGCTCGGTCTCCCGCGGGTCGGCGGTGAAGGGGCCGGCGGCGGCGATCGGGATGAGCGCCTCGGTGATCTCGTCGAGGCACCCCGTCTCGAAGATCTCGGAGGCGGCGAGCGCCTCGGGGGTGAGGTAGTCGGCCGGGTCGATGTCGGGGTGCTCGGTGGCCCCGCTGACCGTCGCCATCATCGTGAGGATGGCGGTCACGATCGGGTCGATCCCGCCGTAGACCCGATCGAGCATCGCCGCCGGGGCCAGGGCCACCGTGCCGACCAGCTCGAGCTCGGGCGCCCGCTCACCCGCCAGCTCGTGGGCGCTCAGGGCACCGTGCCCGCCCTGCGAATGGCCGATCGACACCCACCGCTCGCCGGCGCCGGCCTCGGGGATCCCCCGTGCCGCCCGCACGATGTCGATGACGGCGTTCCCCTCGCTCGGCTTGGAGAGGTAGGGGTGGAGCTCGCCGACGGGGCCCTGACCCACGTAGTCGGTCATGGCCCACACGCCCTCGACCCCCCAGCCGGGCGCCTCGGTGGCCGACCGGCTGAGGGCGCACTGCTCGGCCACGCCCGTGGTGCCGTGGGCGGTGGAGACGACGGGCCAGCCGCCATCGGGCGCGGCCGCCGTCGGGTAGGTGACGATGCCGGTGACGGCCCGGTCGGTGCCCTGGGCGTCCTCGGAGTGGTACATCACGCGCACCGTGGCGCGGCCGTCCGCCTCGCCGACGACCTGGGTGCGGATCAGGTCGCCGGGCTCGCCCGCCGGCAGCGGGTCGGGCACGACGTAGAAGTCCTCGAGCGTCCCGTCGAACGCCTCGGGCTCGGTCGTGGTGGTGGTCGTCTCGGCCGTGGTGGTCGTGGTCGTCGACGACTGCGTCTCGTCGTCGCCCGAGCACGCCGCGAGCAGGGCAAGGACGACCACGACTCCGAGACGCTTCATGAACACTGATGTTCACAGACCGAGCGGGCCGGCGCCAGCCCGAGCCCTGGGGGAGGCAGGATGGGCGGGTGAGCTGGGGTGCGGTCGTCGCCGCCGTCGTGGGGATCGCCCTGGTCGTGAGCCCGGTGTGGCGGGTCAGCCGGGGGTGGGTGACCCTCGCCCACGAGGTCGGCCACGCCCTGGCCGCCATCGTGGCCGAGGGCCGGGTGCGCCGGATCCGGGTCGAGCTCGACACCTCCGGCGTCACCGAGTGGAGCGGCGACTCGGTCCGGCGGCGGATCCCGCGGGGCTTCGTGGCCTGGTGGGGCTACCCCGCTCCGGGCCTCGGCGCCGTGCTGCTGGGCACCGCCGTCCGCACCGGCCACGAGGTCGTGGCGCTCGGCGTCCTGGCCGCGGCCGCCGTCGTGGTGCTGGGGGTGTGGATCAGGAGCGTCTGGGGCGGTGCCCTGACGATCACCCTCGCCGCCGCCTGTGCCGCCGGGGCGGCCACCGACGACACCGTCGCCACGGCCGTCGCCGTCGGGGTCGCCGCCCTGTGGGCCGTCGGTGGCGTCCGGGCCGCGGCCTCGGCGGCGCCGCGCACCCGCCGGGGCGACGGCTCCGACCAGGCCACCCTCGCCGACGTGCTCTGGCTCCCCGTCGGCTTCTGGTCGGCGACGATGGTCGTCATGGCCGCGGCCACCACGCTCGGCGCCGCCGTCCTCGTCGCCCCCGCGGTGACCGGCTGAGAGCGACGGCCTCAGCCCAGCTCGGGGAGCTCCTGGGGCAGGTCGACCAGCTCGCGGAGGGGGTCGCCGACCGTCTCGACGTGGTCGAGGACGGTGCGGATCGTCCAGCGGTCGGGGGCGAGGGTGGGGTCGTCGAGCTCGTCCCAGGCGATCGGCACCGACACCGGCGCACCGGCCGCGGGGCGGGCGCTGAACGGCGCCACCAACGTCTTGTTCACCGCGTTCTGGGTGAAGTCGAGGCGCGCCTTCCCGCCCCGCTCGCGCTTGGCCCACGCCCAGCTGACCAGCTCGGGGACGACCCGGCCGACGGCGCGGGACAGGGCCTCGACCCAGTCCCGGGTGTCGTCGAAGGAGTACCCCGGCGCCACCGGGATCCAGATCTGGATGCCCCGCTTGCCGGTGACCTTGGCCGCCGCCCGCACCTCCAGCTGCTCGAGGGCGGCGCGGTGGAGCACGGCCAGCTGGACCAGGTCCTCCCACGTCGTGTCCCCGCCGGGATCGAGGTCGATGTAGGCCCAGGCCGGCTCCTGCGACGTGCCCGTCCGGGAGTTCCACGGGTTGAGCTCGATCGAGCCGTAGTTGGCCAGCCAGGCCAGCGCCGGCGGGCTGTCGACCACGAAGTAGGTGCGGGTCTCACCGGTACGGGCCCGCGGGTAGTCCCACGTCGCCATCCAGTCGGGGGCGTGGCTGGGCACCGCCTTGTGCCAGAAACCGGGCTTGTCGACGCCCTGAGGAAAGCGGTTCGAGTTCACCGCCCGGCCCTGGAGGTACGGGAGCATGTGGGGGGCGACGAGGGCGTGGTAGCGGATGAGGTCCCGCTTGGTCACCGGCGGCTCGTCGTCGCCCCGGGCCGGGAACAGGACCTTGTCGAGGTTGGTGAGGGCGAGGGTCCTCCCCTGGAAGACCCACTCGCCCTTCTGGCCCAGGGCGTCGAGGGCGGCCAGCTCGTCCTCGGTGGGTGGGTCCCAGGATCCGGTCACGCGTCGTCGGCGGCGCTCGCCGCCGGCTTGCCGAGGGTGGCCCGGATCGCACCCCGGCTCGACCAGCGCGGCAGCCAGCCCAGGACGTCCTTGGCCTTGGACGTGTCCATCACCGACGGGTGGCTCATGGCCTCGACCCACTCGGTCACGGGCGGCACGAACGGCGGGACGGGCAGAGCGGCGAGCCCACGTGCGGCCTTGTGCACGAGCTTGGCCGGGATCGGCAGCGGGTTGAGCCCCAGCTCCTCGGCGATCTCGGCGCCGGTGAGGGTGTCGTCGGCGGCGATGTTGTAGGCCCCGGGCGGGCCCGCCCCCACCGCGCACAGGAGGAGGGCCTGGCCCACGTCGTCCTCGTGGATCAGCTGGACGGCGACGTCGGGGGCGAGCACCGGCAGGGCGAACGGCAGCTTGTCGATGGCGCCGGCGACGGTCCGGCCCACGTGGTCGAGGGGACCGGGGAGGATGTCCTTGCCGCCCATGGCGTGGGGGCCGAGCACGATCGGCGGGCGCAGCAGGTACAGCCCGACGTCGGGATGGGCCTTGGCCTCGACCTCCAGCAGCGCCTCCAGCTCGGCCTTCTCCTGGGCGTAGAAGAGGCGGTGGGCGGGACGGGTGGGCCACTCCTCGGTCATGCCGACCGGGTTGTCGGCGTGGAAGCCGTAGGCCGCCACCGACGAGGCGTAGACGAACCGCTTCACCCCGGCTGCGGCCGCGGCCCGGAAGGCGTTGAGCGTGCCGCCGATGTTGATGTCGCGGGTGACCTCCCGCGACGCCGTCCCCGTGATCAGGAAGGCGAGGTGGACGACGACGTCGGCACCGGCGAAGGCCTCGGCCAGGGCGGCCTCGTCGCGCACGTCGCCCTGGCGGTACTCCATCTTCGACCAGCCGTGCTCGGCCGGATCGAACGGCCGCCGGGCGATGCCCACGACCCGGCCCACCCGCGCGTCCGACTCCAACCGCGGGATCAGCCCGAACCCGAACGTCCCCGTCGGCCCCGTGACCGCCACGCTCAGCTCGGATCCTTCAGCCATCCCCCGACCGTACCGTCAGGTCCACACGGCCCGACGTGCGCCACGATGTCCCGATGGCGAGCCTCCTGGAGCCCGACCTTGCTGGGCGCGATGTCTTGGTGTTGGGAGCAGGGTTCTCGCGCGCCGCGTCTGACGACTTCCCACTCACGGACGAGCTCGGCAATCTGGTGCGCGACCAGCTCAAGGAGCTGCAGCCGAGCCGTTGGCTCCCCCAGCAGAGGTTCGAGAACGGGAGCTTCGAGGCTTGGCTTACGAGCATCGCCGAAGACCAGCCCGACCTCAGCACCGGCGACAACGAGGAACGGCACGCGTTGTTCACTCGATCCACGGAGCTGACGCGGTCGATCCTGCTCGACCGCCAAGGGGCCGAGCCGGAACGCTTGCCGAACTGGTTGCGTCGGTTCATCTGGCTCTCCCACTGTCAACGCTCAGTGGTCATCACCTTCAACTACGACACCGTGGTTGAAGACGCTGTCGACGCAGCCGGAATCGACGCAGGGCCGGACGCACGGGTCGGCAGGTACGACGTGCTCGACCACCTTCCGCCGCGCCGGTTTGGCTTGCAGCCCGCGACCGAACCGCACCCGACCTTCGATCTCCTGAAGCTGCATGGGTCGGTGGATTGGTACTGGGAACCTCGAGACGTCACCGGGGCCACCATCGCGTGGAGCCCCGATCGACGTCCGCCGGGCCTCTCCCCGTTCCTGACCCCGCCCGCCGCCTCCAAGTCGAGCTTCTACGCGAACCCGATCTCGCGGGAGCTCTGGCGACGAGCCGGCTCGGCCCTCAGCGAGACGAGCAGGCTCGCCATCGTCGGCTACTCATTGCCGGCGAGTGATCTGACCGTGTCCGGCATGCTCCAAAGGCATCTTCGCGTCGATGACGTCGAGATCGTCGTTGTCAATCCCGACCCGGAGCCGGTGAGTGCCCGTCTCATCGCCCTGGGCTTCTCGCGCTCTGGAATCACAGAGATCGGCGGCGGCGACGCCGTGGCCAGCTACGTGGCTCAGGCAGAGGGCGACGCATCTCGCAGACTCCTGGATCGACTCCGCTCAACTCCTTCTCTAGACCGCGACGCGCCCCTCGGCCTCAGCGGCTTGCTCGGGTATGGCCGAAGGGTCGACGAGGTGCGACGCGGACCGGACGGCCCAGTGCTCGTTCTGGCAGAGAACCTGTCGCATCTGGCGATGATGGGTCGCGCCGACGCAGATCCGACGACGGTGACACCAGGACGCACCATGCGCGATCTTCTCGATGCCGACGAGCGGCCGGACGGGACGATCACGGCACTCCTTCCTGATGGCACCCTCCTGACCATCGTCGGTCACCAGGCTCGGGAACTCGGCGAGATCGTCCGCGTCCATCTGCTCGTGCCATCGAATGGCCCTTGGGCAGTCGGCCCGATGCCGCCTGAGAATTGACCGGCCGGCCGAAGCCCTCGGGGGATCTGAGGGGCGGAGCCCTCAGGAGGGAGTGTCCGGGCCGCCAGGCGAGGTCGTCGCCTTGCTGCCCCTCAGGGTCGCCCTCACACCCAGAACTGGTGATCAGATCCGGCGGGTTCCCGCCGGATCTGATCGCCACTTCGAACCGGGTGCCGGCGGACGGCAGAGCTGACAGCTCCGACGACGAAGCGTGAGCCGCTCGCAGTGCGGCAGAAGGACAGTCCGAGCGGAGCGAGGGCCTCGGGCTACGAGTACCAGAAGATGTCGTCGACGGCGTTGCCGTCGTAGTCGCCGACGACGGGGGTGTAGATGCCGTTGATGGTCTGGCGGACGTTGGTGTAGGTGCCGTTGCGGTTGACGTTCACCCAGCGGGAGTCGAAGCCGGGGCCGGGGGTGTACCAGATGAGGTCGTCGCGGCCGTTGCCGTCGAAGTCGCCGGCGAAGGGGCGGAACTGCGTGCCGGTCACCGAGACGTTGGTCTTGGTGTAGCCACCGTTGCGGTTGAACCACCAGATCGAGTCGCCGGCACTGCCGGGGCCGTACCAGAAGATGTCGTCGACGCCGTCGCCGTCCAGATCGCCGACCACGGGCCGGTAGTAGCCGTAGAGCGAGAGGGTCCGGGACGACGGGACGCCATTGGTCCCGAAGAACCAGATCGAGTCGGGGGCGTTCCCGGGCTGGGCCCAGAGGATGTCGGTGGTGCCGTTGCCGTCGAAGTCGCCGACGGTCGGAGCCGCGGCCCACGTCTGCGACAGGTTGCTCTTCGACCAGCCGAAGCTGCGCCCCAGCCACAGCTCGTCCTTGCGGGCGTTGGGCTCCCAGTTGGTGCCGGACTCGTTCTGCGTGGCGACCTTCGGGTCGGGACCGGGCTGGTACCAGTAGATGTCGCCGTAGCCGTCGGCGTTGAAGTCGCCGGACAGCGGGACGAACGTCCCCCGTTGGTCGAAGGCAACGCTCCCGAACGAGCCACCGGTGCCGGTGCCGGTCCACATGGCGTCGGAGCGGTCCCACGGGCCGTACCAGGCGATGTCGTCGTGGTCGTCGCCGTCGAAGTCGCCGGCGGCGGGGATGTAGCTGCCGCCGACCCCCGGTGAGGTGGACGTGTAGGAGCCGGTGCTGGTGTGCGACCAGAGGTTGTCGCCGCCGGCGCCGTTCTCGAGGTAGCGGCGCACGACGCGCACCCCGGCGGCGGGGTCGGGCGTGAGCTCCATGACGTGCTGGCGCCGGTAGCCGGTGCCCCGCCCGCCGCTCGAGCCCTGCCAGGCGTGGTACACGGCGATGAACCGGCCCCGGGCATCGACGATGCCGTCGGCGCCGCCGGGCCCGTAGGCCCCGGCGGCCGAGCGCAGGATGGGGTTGGCCGACGACTTGGAGCACGGCCCCGTCGGCGTCGAGCACAGGGCGTAGCCGGTGGCGTAGCTGGACGAGTTGTACTCGTTGCCGGAGTAGAGGAGGACGTAGCGGCCGTTGACCTTGGTCATCGACGGGTTCTCGACGACCCGTCCCTCCCAGCCCTGGCTGACGGTGATCAGCTTCTTGGACGACGACCCGGCGGCGAACCCCGTCCCGCTGGACGAGAGCTCCCGGCTCCACACCGCGGGGTAGTTGCCGCTGAGGTTGCCCTCGGTCTTCCAGATCAGGAAGGCCCGGCCGGTCGTCTCGTCCACGATGACGTCGGGGTCGATGGCGCCACCGGGGTCGGACGAGGTCGAGGTCGACACGATCGGCGAGCCGGAGGCGGCCCGGAACGGGCCCATGGGGTTGTCGGCGGTGGCCACGTAGATGGCGAACCGGCCGTAGGACGTGTAGCGGCCCGGGTTGGCGATGCGGACCGAGACGAAGGCGACCCACCGACCGCCGATGTGGGCGACCGACGGTGCCCACGGCTCCTTCTGCACGCCGGCCGGGGTCCACGGCATGTCGGGGAAGCTGTCGTTGTAGTAGCCGTAGCCGTCGCGCATCCCGAGCGAGCCCTCGTACTGGGTGCGGGCGGTCCAGGACATGCCGTCGGCCGACCAGCCCACGGGCAGGTTCGAGCTGCCGTGGTTGGTGCTGTAGGTGAACAGCAGCCCGCCCATCGAGGCGACGGTCGGGTCGGGGTGCACGCCGGTGTAGGGGACGCCCGGCTTGTACCACCCGCTGCTGTTGGACGAGCCGTAGCTCGGTGGGTTGGCGGTGGCCGGGGGCGCGACCGCACCCAGCGCCAGGGTCGCCGCCACGACCAGGGTCGGGATCAGCCGCCTACGAGTCGTCATGCCGTCGTCCCATCGACCGCAGGGGTCGAAGATCAAGGTGGCCCTTTGCTGCCACCCCGCTGCCGGCCAGCCACCCACGCGAGGCTACGTCGATGACCACCCCGGAGCGCCGCCCCAACGTCGTCCTCATCAACTGCGACGACCTGGGCTACGGCGACATCGGCTGCTACGGCTCGACCCTCAACGCCACCCCGACGATCGACCGCATGGCCGCCGAGGGCCTGCGGTTCGACGACTTCTACATGGCCTCGCCGGTGTGCTCGCCGTCCCGTGCCGCCCTGCTGACCGGCTGCTACCCGCCCCGGATCGGCTTCGGCTCCTTCGACGGCCTGCCCGTCCTCTTCCCGGGCCAGGCCATGGGGCTCCCCCCGAGCGAGATCAGCCTGGGCCGGCTCCTGTCCGACGCCGGCTACCGCACCCAGATGGTGGGCAAGTGGCACTGCGGCGACCAGCTCGAGTTCCTCCCGACCAACCACGGCTTCGACCACTACTTCGGACTGCCCTACAGCAACGACATGGGCCGGCAGGTCCCGATGGAGGGCTGGGACATCCCGTTCGAGTACCCGCCGCTGCCGCTGCTGCTCGACGACGAGGTCATCCAGCAGCAGCCCGACCAGGCCGCGCTGACCGAGCGCTACGTCGACGAGTCGGTCCGCTTCATCCGGGACTGCGCCGGCACCACGCCCTTCTTCCTCTATCTGGCCCACCTCTACGTCCACGTGCCGATCTACGTGCAGGAGCGCTTCGCCCGCGAGTCCCGCAACGGGCCCTACGGCGCCGCCGTGGCGTGCATCGACTGGGCCGCGGCCGTGATCCTCCACGAGCTGGCCGAGCTCGGGCTCGACGAGGACACCATCGTCGTCTTCACCAGCGACAACGGCTCCCGCGCCGTCGACGGTGGGAGCAACCAGCCCCTGCGCGGCACCAAGGGCACGACGTGGGAGGGCGGGATGCGGGTGCCGGGCATCGTCCGCTGGCCGGGCCGGATCGCTGCGGGCCGGGTGTCGACCGAGGTGGCGACGGCCATGGATCTGTACCCGACGCTCGCCCGGCTGGGCGGCGCCACCGTGCCCGGTGACCGCACCATCGACGGCCGCGACATCAGCGCCCTGTGGTTCGACGAGGACGCCCGCTCACCGCACGAGGTCTTCCTCTACTACTGGATGGACGACCTGGAGGCGGTCCGCGCCGGCCGGTGGAAGCTCCACCTGGCCAAGCACGGCACCCCCTTCCTCCGGCTCCACGACCTGGAGGCGGACCGGGGCGAGGCCACCGACGTGCAGGCCGACCACCCGGACGTTGTCACCGAGCTGCTCGCCCACGCCGAGGCGGCCCGGGCCGACCTGGGCGACGCGCTCACCGGCCGGGTCGGGGCCGACGTCCGCCCCGTCGGCCGGGTCGACGACCCCCGGCCGCTCACGACCTACGACCCCGACCACCCCTACGTCGTGGCCGAGTACGACCTGCCCGACCGGGGCTGAGCCGTCGGGCGCCGAGCGGGCAGGCTGGCGGGATGACCGACCGGTACGCCGACTTCCCCGACCTCACCTTCGACCGGCCCGCCGACGGCGTGCTGCGGATCACCCTCGAGGGTCCGGGCCTCAACGCCGTCGACCGGGCCGTCCACCGCCAGCTGGCCGACGTGTGGCGGGCCGTCGACCAGGACCCCGACACCAACGTCGCCCTGCTGCGGGGAGCGGGCCGGGCCTTCTCCGCCGGCGGCAGCTTCGAGATGGTCGAGGAGATCATGGACTCCGAGCCGGCCCGGCTCCGGGTGATGCGGGAGGCCCGGGACCTGGTCCTGAACGTCATCGACTGCTCCAAGCCGATCGTGTCGGCCATCCACGGCCCGGCGGTGGGGGCCGGGCTGTGCGCCGCCCTCCTGGCCGACGTGAGCGTGGCGGCCCGCACGGCGCAGATCATCGACGGCCACACCCGGCTCGGCGTCGCCGCCGGCGACCACGCCGCCATCTGCTGGCCGCTCCTCTGCGGGATGGCCAAGGCGAAATACCTGCTTCTGACATGTGACCCGCTCACAGGTGAGGAGGCCGAGCGCATCGGCCTGGTGTCGCTGTGCGTCGACGACGACGCTGTCCAGGACCGGGCCCTCGAGATCGCCACCCAGCTGGCCGGTGGCGCCCAGGCCGCCATCCGCTTCACCAAGCACACCCTCAACCACTGGTACCGCCAGCAGATCCCGATCTTCGACGCGTCGCTCGCCTACGAGTTCCTCGGCTTCACCGGCCCCGACGCTCGCGAGGGCGTCGCCTCGCACCGCGAGAAGCGCGCCCCCGACTTCACCGGTCCCACGTCCGAGTGATGGGCAAGATGGCGGGATGCGGACTCTCCGGCGGACGGTCATCGCCCTGACCCTCCTCGTCACGACCTTCGGGATCCAGGCTCCCGCCGAGGCCGCCATCAGACCGGTCGGCGCCTTCGGCGACATGACGCGCATCGAGCTCGTGTCGACGACCGTCGCCGACGGCTGGCGCTTCGAGTACTACCGGAACCTCGCCTACCCCTGCTCGATCCGCGGGTACCAGACGTTCACCATCGCCACGCGGCTGGGCCAGGAGCCCGACGCCGTGCAGCCCCTGTGGGTCTTCATGCACGGAGGGGGCGTCGGGTACTTCACGGCCGCCGGGAGGCCGATGCCGAGCGCCGGCCAGAAGGTCGAGGAGAGCGCCGCCCTGCAGCGCGGCAACGCCCTGGCGGGCGAGCTCAAGGGCCGCATCGCCGACGACCCCGCCGGCTTCCGGATGATGGCGGTCTCGATGTGCGACCACGACATCTACGCCGGGCCCGACATCCCCGACCCCAACAACCCGAACCGGCTGCCGAACGGCCAGCCGCGCACCGTCAACGGCCTGTTCGCCACCAAGGCCGCGGTGCAGTATGCCCTGGGCCGCTTCCCCACCGACGACTACTTCCTCTACGGCGGCAGCGCCGGCTCGTTCGGAACCTGGCCCGTCGCGTGGGGGCTCGAGCAGATGGGCATCCCGCCCACCGGGATCGTCGCCGACTCGGGCGTGATGAACATCGCCTGGCAGGAGACCACCATCCTCTCCGCCGAGTGCGGCCGGGGCGAGGAGGCCTCGGTCGAGATCCCCAAGCGTCTCCACCCCGACGTGATCAACCCGGCCAACGACCCCGGCCGCCTCATCGCCCAGGGCCGGCTGACCACACCCGTCGCCGACGTCTTCAGCGTGGGCGACCCCGGCCAGTGCGGGGAGATGCCGATCAGCTGCCCGGTCGGCAGCGACACCGTCACCATGGGATCGGTCGAGTGCATGCACGAGCCGGTGCGGCGGGCGATCGAGGCCCAGGGCGGCGCCAGCCGCTCGCTCAGCATGGACCTGTGCGTACGGTCCCAACCCGCGCCCGCCCC